>JBFZFE010000166.1:0-21107 GCA_041306525.1 Verrucomicrobiota bacterium
GTGTGCGTCCTCACAGTGTTACCGGGCGAAACGGGCCGCATCAGCGTGGCCGACGTCGAACGCGCTCTCGCCGAGCGCCCCAAGCCGATGAGCAAGATGCGCCAGGTCATCGCGCAACGACTCACCCAGAGCAAAGTCACGCAACCGCATTTCTACGTCACCGTCAGCGTGGACATGACCGACCTGATCGCCTACCGGACCCAGCTCAAGGCGGCCGGCGCGCCGTACACGGTCACCGACTTCATCGCGCAAGCTGTCGTGCTCACGCTCCAGGAGTTCCCCGCCGTCAACAGCAGCACCGACGGCAAATCCACGCGCTGGCACAGCCGCGTCAACCTCGGCCTCGCCGTCTCCATCGAAGGCGGTCTCGTGGTGCCGGTCATCAAGGATGCCGGTAACCTCAGCCTCCGCGAGCTTTGCGACGTCGCGAAGCAACTCGCCGAGAAAGCCCGGGCCGGTAAACTCACGCCCGACGAAATGACCGGCGGCACCTTCACCATCTCCAACATGGGCATGCTCAACGTCGAGAACTTCTCCGCCATCATCAACACCGGCGAGAGCGGCATCCTCGCGGTTGCCAGCACGTTAAAGCAGGCGGTCGTGCGCGAGGACAAGATCGTCATCCGCCAGATCATGAAGATGACGCTCAGCGCCGATCATCGCATCGTGGACGGCGCGCTCGCCGCCCAGTTCATCAACTCGATCAAAGCCAAACTTGAGGACAGCGAATTATGGAAACGTTTGACGTCGTAGTCATCGGCGCCGGCCCGGGCGGGTATCCGGCGGCGATTCGGGCCGCGCAACTTGGCGCGTCGGTCGCCATTGTGGAACGCGAACAACTCGGCGGCACCTGCCTGAATTGGGGCTGCATCCCGACCAAGGCGCTCATCGCCGGAGCCGACCTGTTTGCGCGGATTCAACATGCCGCAAACTTCGGCATCAAGGTCAGCGGCGCGGCGGTGGATTATGCCGGCATGATGGCCCACAAGAACAAGGTCGTGCAGCAACTCCGTGGCGGCGTCGGTCAACTCCTGACCGGCAACGGTGTGAAACAGTTTACCGGCCAAGCCAGCTTCGTGGATCGCAACACGCTCGACGTGGCCGGCACCAAGATCACCGCGAAGAAATTCATCATCGCCACCGGCTCGACCTCGGTAGTGCCGGGTTTCCTGCCCAAGAACGAGCGGGTTGTCGAAAGCCGCGGCTTCTTGGACCGCACCACCTTGCCGGCCTCGATGATCGTGATGGGCGGCGGCTACATCGGCTGCGAACTGGCCTGCATGGCGGCGTTGCTCGGTGTGAAGGTCACGATTGTCGAGCTGCTCGACGACATTCTCCTGTTGCTTGATCCCGATGTTCGTCGCGAGGTTCGCACGCACATGGAGACGAAGCTGGGGATCACGATCCGCACCGGCAAGGGACTCGAAGCGGCCGAAGCGGAAGCGGCGGAACTGGTGCTCGTGGCGGTTGGCCGCAAGCCGGTCACCGACGGCCTGAAACTCGAGAACGCCGGTGTGAAGACCAACGACAAGGGGTTCATCACCGTTGACGATACCGGCCGCACCAACGTGGCCAACATCTACGCCATCGGCGACGTCAACGGCCGCACGCAGTTGGCACACAACGCCACCTCGCAGGGCATCATCGCTGCCGAGAACGCGCTCAACGGCAAGCCCGGCAAGTACGAGTCGCTCGTGCCCGGTGTCATCTTCACCGCGCCCGAGGTCGCGCTCGTCGGCCTGACCGAGGAAGAAGCCAAGAAGCAAAATCGCGCCGTCAAGACCGGCAAGTTCCGTTTTGGCGGACTCGGCAAAGGCTTGGCCACAACCGAGACGACCGGCTTCGTGAAGTGGATTGTCGATGCGAGCACCGATCAGCTCATTGGCGCCGCTGCGGTTGGACCGCACGCGACGGAGTTGATTGCCGAAGCGACCGTGGCGATTCGCAGCGAGCTAACAGCGGTCGAGTTGGGCAAGACGATTCACGCGCATCCGACCTTCAGCGAGATCTGGATGGAAGCCGCCCACGCCGTCCACGGCACCTGCGTTCACGCCCCGCCTAAGAAGCGGAAGTAATCAGGCGCAACAGTTCGGCTTTGCGGCCGGCAGGCGAATCCTCTTTCCAGAGCGAGTCAAGGGTTTGACCTGCCGGCAGCATTTTGGCCGCGACCGCCGCCGCCTTGGCAAACCGCCGCGGCTCAATGCCGGCATCGAGGGCCAGGCGCATCGTGCCGATCAGGCGATCATCCCAGCTCAGCTTGCGTTGTGGGTCACGAATCACCCGGTCAACGGCGTCGCGCAGGAACGGGTTGACCATGCGTTCCATCAGGTCGTCCACATATTCCCGGTAACCTTCGAGCGTGAACAGCCGGTCGAAGCCGCCGCGTTTGTGGATCAGGGCGCGGCCCGATTCCTCGAGGAACGCTTCGCGGGCGAACTGCATCAGTTCCTTGTCGGCAGCGCAATCGGACATGAACCGGTAACCTTTCTCGTTGGCGAGATAGCCGAGCAGCGCGTGGGTGGCGTTGTGGCCATAGAGCTTGGCTTCCTCGCAGGGGAGCAGGTCGGTTTTCTCCTCGAACATCCCGAGACCGCGCTCGAACCCCGGCAACGTAATGCGGGTCACGAGAATGCGGTTGAACTCCTCGACGAGGAACGCGCGTGTCGCACCGTTGGTCACGGGCGCGAGTTGCTGGGCCTGGATCTCGTCGGCATCAGTCACCACCTTGCTCATCTTGCCGATGACGGTATTGAGGAACTGGACATGGCCCGGCAAGGCGGCATACCGGCGCACGGCTTCTGCCAGGATCTCGGCGGCGTGATTGTGGTTTTCGCCGGCGTACACCACCGCGGGTCTGGCCTTCCCGGTAAACCCCTCCGCCAACAAGCGCGCCACCGAGGCGCTGCCGCGGTCAAAGAAATCGACACTCGGCAACGCCGTCGCCAGTTCATCAGCATCCGCAATGGCGGCGACCAGTTGCGCGCGGTCAGCCGGTACGGTCGGGTTGTACATCTCGACCCCGGTCACTTCGTGCACGACGATGCCGGTGCGGGTGGCGATGTTGAGTTTGTAGGCGCCGCGGCCGGTGCGGACGGCGTTGATCACGTCCGGCATCACCTCGGCGACGACCAGCCGCTCGTAGTTACCGGAGCGAAAAGCCTCGAACAAAAACAGCCCGCTCTGGATTGGCCCGAACCCGAACCCGACAAATGTACGTTTCGCCATAGCCCGCAAGGTGTACGAGTCCGCATCAGCAGCCTCAAGCCTTTTTCTTAGCCCGGGGTTGCGGCGGGGAGACGGGTCAATTGGCCAGCGCGGCTTCGCGTTCGAGCGTCACGGCATCGGCGTGTGTGCCGGCAGTTTTTGGTAGCGGCGGCACGTAGGCGAAGTGGGGGTTGGCCGACTGTTGTTTGTGGATCATCAGGCACTCACGCCAGGTGGCCCGCAGGCCGCGCGGAGCAGGAGGCAGATCGTGTTCGATGGCGCGCCGCAGCTTCGGCAGCTGGAAAAACGGCACGGCGGGGAACATGTGATGCTCGATATGGTACTGCATGTTCCAGTACAGGAACGCCGGCAGCCAGGAACAGGTGAAGCTGCGGCAGCTGAGCCGATGATCGGGCACGTTCGGCGACATCCCGTAGTGCTGGGGCGCACCGCACAGGAACCCCAGCCACCCGCAATACTGGGTGCCGAGATTGAAAATGAAGATCAGGAACCAATGGTCGCTGGCGATAAACAATGCGGCCAACACCAAATGACCGACCAGGATGAAGCGCGCCCAGTCCCGATCCTGGCGGCGCAGCACGGGGTTGTCGGCGGGCATCACAAACTCGTGCCAGGAGTTGTCGAGCCGGCCCCGGGCGCGGTTCCAGTTGCCCTTGATCACCCCCCAAGTGCCCAGCGGATTCCACGCCAGCAACCCGAGCCAGAACCGCCAGTCGCGGAAGCTGAACCGCTGGGGCAGAGTGACCTCGCCGTCGTAGTCTCGGTGGACGGTCACCTGATGATGGCGGATATGGCTGGGCCGGAACCAGACCCGGTCATGCCAGCTGAGGAAGGCGAACAGCTTGTGGAAGAACTCGTTGATCGATTTGGTCTTGAAGGGCGTTTTATGGCTGAGTTCGTGACAAGCCGCGCCGCCGAAGAACGAACCCACCGTGCCATGCGCGAAGAGCGCCGCCAACAAGACCGGCAGCGCCCAGTACCATGTCTCGGCGTTGATCTGCCGGAAGGCCAGGTACGACAGCGTGCCGGTCACCAGCCACAGCCCCAAGTGCCCGAGCGCCTGGCGAAACCCCTGCCAGTCGCTGCACTGCATCAACTCGGTCATCAACTGTGAATCCACCTTGGGCCGGTACCAGTTGATCTTGGCATCCTTGCGGAACGTTGCCGGTAAATTCGATGCCCAGAACGGTTGGTTTTTTGGTTTATTCGGCTTGGCTGTGCTCATTTGCGCGACACCATACCTGCCCGGCTCTGTCCTGCAACTCGTCGCGCCAGCAGAGATTGAGTCCACCACTCTTGGCCGACGCACTCGTGAGCTCCCCGCAGCGCCAACAGCAGTCCTTTCATCATCGTCATCCTTTCGGAATATGTGGACACGGAGTCGTCTGCAGAACGGTATCGGCGTGGACAAGCGGTTTGTGATATTTTCTCCCGTCATGGAGAATCCTTTTCGGGATGGTTTGTTGTCGCGGCGGGCGGCGGAGCCTTGTGCGGTGGTCATTTTTGGGGCGACGGGGGACCTGACCCAGCGCAAGCTGGTGCCGGCCATCTACAACTTGGCGCATGAAGGAATGTTGCCGACCGGGTTTGCGGTCGTGGGGTTTGCCCGGCGGCCCAAGCAAGTGGAGGAGTTTCGGACGGAACTGCGAGCGGGCGTCGAGAAGTTCTCGCGTTTCAATCCCATCAACCCGGCCGTCTGGGAAACGCTGGCGCAGGGAATCTTCTATCATCAGGCCAACTTCAACGATGATGCCAGGTATGCCTCCCTCAAGGAGTTGCTGGCAAAACTCGACCGCGACCGCGGCACGGCCGGTAACCGGCTGTTTTATCTCGCGACCGCACCGACCGATTTCGAGGCCATCATCGCGCATCTCGGCGCGCATGGCTTGGTCAATGAGCGCAGCCGGATTGTGGTGGAGAAACCATTCGGGCGCGATCTGCCGACCGCCCGCGAGTTGAACGAGGTCGTCGCCAGCGTCTTTGCCGAACGGCAGGTTTTCCGCATCGATCATTATCTGGGCAAGGAGACGGTCCAGAACATCCTGACGTTGCGGTTTGCGAATGAGATTTTTGAGCCGTTGTGGAACCAGAAATACATCGATCACGTCCAGATCACGGTCGCCGAGGCGCTCGGGGTGGAAGGCCGGGGCGGTTACTACGAGCAGTCGGGCGCGTTGCGCGACATGGTGGCCAATCACATGATGCAGTTGCTGGCGTTGACGGCGATGGAGCCGCCGACCTCGCTTGCCGCGGAGGACATCCGCGACGAGAAGGTGAAGGCGTTGCGGGCAATCCGGGCGTTGAACCCCGCTGAGGTGGCGGCGTGGAGCGTGCGCGGCCAGTACGCGGCCGGGGCGATTGCCGGCAAAGCGGTGCCGGGCTACGTCGAGGAACCAAACGTGGCGGCGGACTCGAACACGGAGACATATGTCGCGTTGAAGCTGGTGCTCGATAACTGGCGCTGGGCGGGCGTGCCGTTCTATCTGCGGCATGGCAAACGCTTGCCGAAGCAGGCGGCGGAAATTGCGATTCAATTCAAGGCGCCGCCCGCGGTGTTGTTCGCGGCGGACACGACGCGGCCGTTGCAGCCAAACGTGTTGGTGATGCGCATCCAGCCCGACGAAGGCATCGCGATCCGAATGAACGCCAAGGTGCCGGGGACGGCGCTGAACATCCAGCCGGTCAAGATGGATTTCCGCTATGGCGGCAGTTTCGGGTCGCGCTCGCCCGATGCCTACGAGCGGTTGTTGAACGACGCGATTGCCAAGGATGCGACGTTGTTTTTGCGGCGTGACGAGATCGAGGTGGCTTGGGCGTTGATGGATTCCGTGCGGGCCGGTTGGGAAGCCAACCGGATGCGGCCGGTAACCTACGCGGCCGGCAGCTGGGGGCCAACGGTGGCCGACGAATTCATCGGTCGCGATGGTCGCGAGTGGAGGCGTCCGTGAGCCTGGAGGCGTTCACCGCGGGGGTGGAGACAGCCGTGGACGTGGCCGGTATCGAGCGGCAGTTGCGGCAGTTGTGGGAGAAGGCGGGGCCGACGGTCACGCGGGCCTCGTTGTTCAACTTGGTGGCCGTTTGCGGGTCGGCTGAGGAACGTGAGCGGGCCACGCGCGTGATCGCAACGGTGACGCTGCGCCATCCCTGTCGCGCCATGGTGGTGACAACGCAGCCCGACCACGTGAGCGCGGAGCTTTCGGCGACTGTGACCGCGTTGTGTCACCTCGCCGGTGGGGGCGGCAAACAGGTGTGTTGCGAACTGATCCATGTGACTGCCACCGGCAGGAGCGTCGAACGTCTCGGCTCGGCGGTGCTGCCGCTGCTTGAGTCCGACCTGCCGACCGTCATGTGGCATCTTGGCAATATCTGCGATGCCAGCGGACGACAGCCTGTGATGGCGGAGCGCGTGATCTTTGACGGCGCCGAATGCGCTGGTGTCACGTCATTGAGAGACATCAACGAATTGGTGAGGAGCCGACCGCGTGTCCAGCACGTCGATCTCGCCTGGACGCGATTGTCCCTGTGGCGGAAGCTGCTGGCGGACTGCTTCGATGACCCGCATGCGGCCGCCGCCTTGGCCGGCATGGAGCAACTGAACATTGTTCACGGCTGCGGGGCGGGTGCGGAATGGCGGGCGCGTTTGATTGCGGGCTGGGTGGCAGCGAAGCTCGGGTGGAGCGCGGCGGAGATGCGCCAACGAGTCGTGTTGGAATGCCGGGAGGATCAGGATGCCACGGCACTCGGGCTGGTGTCGCTGGAACTGAGCGGCAGCGGGGCGTCGGTGCAGGTGCGCAAGAACTTCGGCGAATGCACGGCCACCTCGTGCATGATGATGCCGGCCGTGTGCGGGTTGCCCCGGCGCCAGGCTTTTGAACTGCTGGATGACGCGCAGTTGTTGTCGCAGGAACTCGATCATGCCCGGCGTCATCCTGTCTATGAACAGGCGCTCGCCCTGGCCGCCCAATGGCAGGCCAGCCAAACCGGATAGGGCCTCCCGCAGTCAGCGCGCCGGCCAAACCAGTTGGCAACCTGCTTTGAAGCCGGTATTCTCGCGGCCAACATGAATTTTACCGACCTTGCTCGTCGTTACGTCTGTGATGTGCCCATCTATGAGGCCGGGCGTCCCATCGAGGAGGTGGCGCGCGAACTTGGACTCAAGCCCGGCGGGATCATCAAACTTGCCTCCAACGAAAATGCGCTCGGCCCTTCTCCCAAGGCCATTACGGCCATGCGCAAGGCACTCGCCACCGCCCACCTCTACCCGGATGGCGGCGGGTTTTATCTGCGCGCGGCGTTGGCCCGCAAACTCGGCGTGCAAAACGACAATCTGATCCTCGGGGCGGGCTCCAACGAAGTCATCGAATTCCTCTTTCACACGTTCGTCGGGCCGGGCGACGAAGTGGTCGTGGGCGAGCGGGCGTTTGTCATCTACGCGATCATGGCGAAGCTGTTTCAAGCCCGCTGCGTGGCGGTCCCTTTCCGTGACGGCCACACCCATGACCTGGCTGCGATGCGCGACGCGATTACCGCCAAGACCAAGCTCGTGTTCGTGGCCAACCCGAACAACCCATCCGGCACCCGCGTCAGTAATGCGGCGCTCGAGAAATTTGTCCGCAGCTTGCCGGCGCACGTGCTCTGTGTGCTCGATGAAGCGTATTACGAGTTTCTCGATGCGCCGCCCCCGTCCATCAGTTGGGCGCTGAAACGAAATGTCATCGTCCTGCGCACCTTCTCCAAGATCGTCGGTCTGGCCGGTCTGCGGCTCGGTTACGGCGTCGCGCACAAAGACTGTATCGCCTTGATGCAGCGGGTCCGGCAGCCGTTCAACACCAATGCCATTGCACAAGCCGGTGCCCTTGCCGCGCTGGCCGACGAGGCCCATATCCAGCGAACCAAGACCATGACCCGGCAGGGACTCGCCTATCTTTACCGGCAATTTGACCGGCTCAAGCTCGCGTATGTTCCCAGCCACGCCAACTTCGTTCTGGTCCGCGTGGGCCAAGGCGCCGCCGTCTTCCAAGCCCTCCAACACCGCGGCGTCATCGTCCGTCCCATGGGCGGCTATCAGTTGCCGGAATGGATCCGCGTCACCGTCGGCCTGCCGGCCGAGAACCGTCGGTTCATCGCCGCCTTGGAGACAGTGCTCTAACCAGCGCCGCGAAATGAAGGTTGCGGATGGGTTTTGGACGGGCTTACACTAGGTCCAAAGGAGGGCGCAATGGCAACGAAGGCGAAAACAATATGGCGCGAGTTGTTGGTGGATGTGCAACGACGTGTCCCCGCGGGGCAACGGCTCGTCCAGGAAGCTTTCACCAGCGATCATCATCACCCGGTGATGATCAAGCTGAACGAGGCGACTCCCGAGAGTTTCTACTGGTTCGAGGAATCAACCGCCTGCGCGTTTTTTGATGCTGTCGTGGACTGGGCCATGCGCCAATCGGGCGGGCAACTGACCCTGAGCTACACGGCGGCGGGAGAACTGCAGGCGCAAACTCACCGGCTCCAACATGCAGCCGGCAAGCTGGAGCGGATTCGCGTGCTTGCGGTGGGCCGCCCCAGCAAAGACGTGGCCCAAGGCGCCCGGCTGGAGTACGCCAACATCGCGCGCACCGCGCTGACACGTTACCGGCTGGCATTGGCGGAGACGCGCACGCCGCTGCTGTTCATCGCCCGCGAGGAACCCGCCCGGCGCAATCAACGTCCGCGCAGCCTCGGCTTTTTCAGTGGCGACGCCGAGTTGATCAGCGAGATCGCCGAGGATGTGGAAGCCGTTCTGCATGGTCAGGCGCGCAAGATGGCCTGCTTCGAACGGCTGGAACTGCTGCACGAGACAACGCAGCAAGTGGCGCGCGAACTGGAGAGCTACTCGCGGCGGATGGAATTGGCCGTGGAACGGGCGCGCCGGCGTCCCGACCTGCTGACCCCGGCCAGGTTTGAGCGGATCGTCACACAGGCCATCGCCAAGATGGAGCAGTTGAAGGAGATCCCGCGGCGCGCGCTCCAGAAAGTGGGCAAACCCCGCCGTCAGCAGTGATAGACAGTTCGCACGGTCTGTGCCATTTTGGCCGCGCATATGGATTTCTTGAGTTCAGGCATTCCCCTTGGCCGGTATTTTGGCATCAACGTCCGGCTGCATTTCACGTTTCTGATTTACGCGTGGTTTCACTTGCGGGGCAGCAGCGATTTGGTGTTGGCCCTGGCCATGCTGGTGGCCCTGTATGTTTGCATCCTGCTGCACGAGTTCGGGCATGCGTTGGCAGCGCGTTGGTGCGATGGCGAAGCCGAGGATATTTTGCTTTGGCCCTTGGGCGGATTGGCGATGTGCCGGCCCGCCTGGCACCCGACCGCCCACCTGATCACCGCTGCGGCGGGTCCGTTCGTCACCTTGGTGCTGGGCGCGATGTTCTGGGGACTGGCTTTGCTGTTGCCCGACAACACCCCGACCGCGCTCCAGAAATTCGTTGTCTACCTGGCCTGGATGAACACCGTGCTGCTGGTGTTCAATTTGATCCCCGCTTTCCCGATGGATGGCGGCCGCATCCTGCGCGACACGATGTGGCATTTCATGCGCGCCGAGACCGCCACCCGGATTGCGGTCTGGGTCAGCCGCGTGGTGGCCGGCGCCGGGGCCGTGTATGCAGTGCTGGCCGGGCAGTGGTTTTTGCTGCTGCTGGTCGGGTTCATCCTGCTACAGGCCGGCTCCGAGCAACGGATCGTTGCCGCCGAGGCCGCCGGCACGTACGGCTTCTCCATCCGGGAACGCTTGAAGCGCGGGGCCCGGCAACGGGCATTCCGCTCCGCCGTCGGCACCCAGCGGGAACAAGCGGCAGCCGTTGGTTTCCATCGTTGCGCCGTGTGCGGCCTGACGGAGCGCGACGATCGGCACATGGATTTCCGCGTCTGCACGGACTGCCAATCCGACAGCGAGTACTGCACCAAGCACATCGATTCCCATACGCACCGGTAAGCTGGTGCCACCGCGGCTGTTGAATCGCGATGGCGACCTGAATATCTTGAATCACGGACCGTCGAAGGTTCGGAAGGATGCAAGAGATGAAAAAGACGTACAAAATTCTTGGCTGTGTCGCCGTCGCCATCGTTTTGATGAGCGCGGCGCCGGCGTTTGCGGGCGGTTCCTATTCGTTCAGCTTTGGTTACACCAGCGGCCATTACGGGCATGGTTACCGGCATGGGCATTACTATCGGCCCTACCGGCATCATCACCGCGGTTGGTCGGGTGGTTACTCGTACTACCACGCGCCCCGGTACTATTGCCCGCCGCCGGTGACGTACCGTTATTACGCGCCACCGCCACCGCCCGCGCCCCGGTATTACTCGAATCCGCCCACTTACTACTATGAAGGCGGCAACTTCTATCGGTATTAGCAGCTTGTGACGACGTCAGGAAACAATCCGTTTGGTTGTCTATCGGCCGCCGGGTTGCCGCCCGGCCCTGACACAGTTGAAACGCCGGTCACCCCCACCGGGAAGCTTGGACGGGTCGTTTTGCGCAAAGAAAAGGCACACCGGGGCGGCAAGACTGTGATCGTGGTCCACGATTTCGCCCCGCACATCAGCGACGCGCAAATTGAGGAACTCGCCCGGGAACTCAAACAGGCCTGCGGCGTTGGCGGCACGGTCAAGAATCGCACCATCGAAATGCAGGGCGATCAACCGGTCCAGATTCGTGCCCGGCTTGAAGCCAAAGGTTACCGCGTGGCAGGCATCTGAACCGCGCTGGAAACTTCACCGCAAACCGACGGCTTCCCGCACGCGTTGCATCGTGGGTTCGGCAATCGCCTTGGCCTTCGCGGCGCCGTCGCGCAGGACCTGTTCGACATAATCGAGGTTGCGTTCCAGTTCGGCACGTTTCTGCCGGTAAGGCGCGAAGTGGTCCATCAGGGCGCTGAACAGGGCTTTCTTCAACTCGCCATAGCCGTAGCCACCGGCCGCCAGTCGTGATTCCATCGCTTGCGCTTCGGCCGGTGACGCCACGACCCGGTAAAGCTGGAGGGCGATGTTCTCGTCGAGATTTGTCTTGGGCGCCTCGACGGGCTGTGAATCCGTTTTGATGCCCATGACTTTCTTCCGGGCCGCCTTCTCGTCGCCGAAGATCTCGACAGTGTTGCCGTAGCTCTTGGACATCTTGCGCCCGTCAAGCCCCGGCAGAACAGCGACCGCCTCGCGGATGCTGGCGGCGGGGATGGTGAAAACCTCGCCGAACTGGCGGTTGAACGCGCCGGCAATGTCGCGGGTGACTTCGATGTGTTGCTTCTGGTCCTTGCCGACCGGCACAAGGTTGGACTGCACGATCAAAATGTCAGCGGCTTGGAGCACCGGGTAGGTGAACAGCCCGGCATTGGGCGTGAGTCCCTGCGCCACCTTGTCTTTGTAGCTCACACAGTTCTCCAGCATCGGCAAGGGGGTGACGCACGAAAGGATCCATGCCAGTTCCGTCACGGCCGGCAAGTCGCTTTGCCGGTAGAACACGGATTGGGCGGGGTCGAGCCCGCATGCCAGAAAATCAAGCGCCACATCGCGTACATTCTGCCGCAGCTCGGCGGCATCACGCACACTGGTCAACGCATGGTAATCCGCGATGAAATAGTAGGCATCGCCTTTCTGGGCGAGTTCGAGGGCGGGACGCATCATGCCGAAATAATTGCCGATGTGCAGTTTGCCGCTGGGTTGGATGCCGGAAAGGATTCGCATAGCGGGCGCAAGATAGGAAAGCCCACCGGGCGACGCCAGCCAAAAAGCAAAAACCCCGCCCAGGCTTTGCCGGGCGGGGTCTGCCAAACGTGGACCTTAGTATTTGTACGCGATCGACGTGATCAGGCTCATGTCGTTCTTGTCGCGGCCCGGGGCAGGCTCGCTGTTGTACTTGTCCTGGAACACGACCCGCAGGCTGAGCTTGTTGTTCAAGGCCACGTCCGTGCCGATTTCGGCGATGACGAGGAACTTGGCGAAATCGTCGATTTGCGGCAGGAAATCAATCTGTTCCCAGATCTTCCAGCGATCATTCATCTGGTGTTCGCCGCGCTCGGAGAGACGCAGGGTCACGTACTGGTCGGTGTCATTGCCCTGTTTTTCGGTCACGTGCGAGGCACCCGCTTCACCACTGAGGCGGGTCCGGGGATTCTTGATGAAGTAATAACCCGCGGCCGGACCAACGATCACCCGGTATTTCAGGTCTGCCACCGCATCGTGGAACCCGTCGATGCGCAGCGTGCTGAAGAAGCGTTCGGTGAACAAGTGCTTCCAGTCGGCAAACGCCTGCGCCGCCTGCGCGGTCGTTTCGTTTTCGCCGGCCACTTCCTGCTCGCCGTAGGTGACATTGCCGCCCAAGCGGAACTCATCGTGCTTGCGCAGGTTCTCCGCCAAGAAGCCGCCGTTGAGCAGGATGGTCTTGCTGTTGCCACGCGTCACCGTCAAGCCGAGGGAAATGTTGCCATGCCAAGCCGGCGGTGGCGCCTCCTCGGCCAGCAAGGCGGTCTGCCCGAGCAGTCCGAGCGTGAGGATGGTCATAACGCAAAATGTTTTCTTCATAAGGTTTCTCCGGTTAGGCGCGCACAGTACCCGTGAAACTACCTGTACGCAAACCGTAAAATGCCCTGCTACCGCCGACGCACGGCGCGCTTGATGTCCCAGCCGGCAGCTTCCAGACGCTGCCGCGCCTGCTCCTCGCCGCAACCGCACAAGATCGCCACGATGCGCGCCGCCCGGGCGCGCAACTTGGCGTTGGTCGGGCGCACATCCACCATCAGGTTGCTGACGACTTTGCCGAGACGAATCATCGTGATGGTGGTCAACAGGTTGAGCACCAGCTTGGTCGCCGTGCCGGCCTTGAGCCGCGTCGAGCCGGTCAAGACCTCTGGCCCGGTCAGGATGGTAATCGGCGTATGCCGACGATTCCCAGGTGGGGAAAAGCTGAGCAGAAACGTCTTGGCGTCCCGCCGTTTGGCTTCATCGAGCGCACCCAGCACAAACGGGGTGCGCCCACTGGCCGCGATGCCAATGACCACATCCCGGCGCGTGACGCCCCGCGCGCTGATGACGGCCTTGCCGGCCTCGGCATCATCTTCCGCGGCCTCCACGGCGCGGGTCAAGGCCGGTAAGCCGCCAGCGATGATGGCTTGTACTTGGTCCGGATTGGTCGAAAAGGTCGGTGGACACTCACTTGCGTCGAGCACACCCAAGCGCCCGCTGGTCCCCGCCCCGACGTAGAAGAGGCGGCCACCAACGCGCAGCGCCCGAACAATGGCCTTGATCGTCTGCTCAATGGCGGGCGTGGCGCGGCGAATGGCGGGAATGATCCGCTCATCTTCCCGCAGCATCGTGGTGATGAGTTGCGCAATCGTCTGGCGATCCAAGTCCAGCGTGCGCGGGTTGCGTTGCTCCGTCAGCGGCAGCGAAGCGGAAACGAGCGAAACGCGCGACGCCGCGGCAACAACCGCGCCGCTGGCAAGGAAGATGGCGCCGGTAACGGTTTCGGTTTGCAGGAGTTGAAGACGCGGAAAGTGCTGGCGCAACGCGCTCACGAACCGGGCATTCCGCGCGCAGCCCCCGGCCAGGAAGATGGCGGGTTGGCGCAGATGAAGCCGGGCGGCAACTGCCCGGATGTCGGCGGCCAGCAGCTGCGCGCCTTCCCTGAGCAACGCGGGATTGGCGCCGGTCAAGAGCGGCGCGAGCCCGGCAACCTCTTCCTTGCCGGCTTGGCCCATCCAGTCAACCAGTTGATCCGGCGTGTTGAGGCAGAGCTGGCGCAGGCATTGTTGCAGCGGGCGGGAGGTCTTGCCGGTCAGATCGAAATGGCGAACCTCCAGCTGCAGGTTGCGCAGCGCCAGCCAGTACGCGCTGGCGTGATCGCCGAGCAGGTGCCCCCAGCCACCGGCGCGGGCGGTTTTACCGGCGGAGTTGCGACCGAAGACGACGCTGCCGGTGCCGGCGATGGCGAGGATACCGGGTTGCTCACCGAATGCGGCGGCATGACCAGACACAAGATCGTTGCTGATGAAGAGCCGGGCGCGCGGCCAGATTGACGCGGCGAGCTGGCGGACGCGCGCGTGGTCGGCAGGCGTGCGACAACCGGCGAGGCAGATGGCGACAGCAGAGGGAAGGGGACGGAAGACATTGCGACAGCGGCGCAGGACGGCGCGGATTTCGCCATCGGTGGAGAGTTTGAGGTTCAGCGGGCCGAACGTGAGCCGTTGCTGAAACTCGCTACTGGGGTTCACAAACAGAGCACTGGTGCGCGTCCCGCCACCTTCAATGCCCAACACGAACTCGCCTTCGTTTGTTTGCGAACGCCCCCCACCCATCAGGGACGGCAGACTAGCGAATCAGTTCGCGACTGGCAAGTACACACTGAAGACCGTGCCGGTGCCGACCTGGCTGGCGACGTTGATGGCGCCGTGGTGGCGCCCGACCAAGTCAGCAATGATGGCCAGTCCGAGACCGTTCCCGCTCGTTTTGGTGGTGAAATAGGGAGTGAAAATCTGGGCGAGAATTGCCGGGGCAATGCCCGGGCCGCTGTCAGCGACACGGATGCAAAGGTGCGGTTTGGCGGCATCCAGCGCCGCCGCGCGGAAAACGCAATCGGCCGGGATGCTGGCAGATGAGGCGCTGAACTCAAGGCGTCCTTCCCCCTGCATGGCTTGCAGGGCGTTGATGCCGAGGTTCAGCAGTATCTGGAGGAGAAGCCCGGGCTGGCCCCGGATCGACAAGGGCGTTTCAGGCGTCGTCACGCAGATGGTTGCCTGCCGGTTGGCGGGGTGGGCCTTGATCAACGCGGCGCTGTCTTCGAGCAGGTGAGCGACATCCACCGTCTCGACGTCCTGCTCGGTGGTGCGCGCCAGGCGCAGGAACCGCCGGGTGACTTCCCGGCAACGCTCGATTTCGCGGCTCAGGCTGCCGACGCGGTCCTGGAGTTCTTCCACGGCAACTTTGCCGCCGCTGCGCAGGGCGTGCAGATCGCGCTCCAGCATTTGGGCGTAAGCGGAGATGATGGCCAACGGGTTGTTCAACTCGTGGACGACGCCGGTGGACATGGCATTGGCCGAGGCGGCGCGTTGGTGGTTGGAGATTTCGTGGGTCAATTCCTCGTTCAGCGCGCGCACTTTTTCATAATTGGCTTCCATCTGCACGCGTTGGCGGCGGCGCTCCATGCATTTGGCGAGCAAATCGCGCATGGCGAAAACGTCGAATGGTTTGTTGAGGTAATCAGCCGCGCCATGCTGAACCGCCGCGCGGGCGGTCTCGATGGTTTCATAGCCGGTCAGCATCACGCACTCGATGTGCGGGTCGATCTGCTTGAGTTCGCGCAGGACCTCGATGCCGGAAAGGTCCGGCATGCGGATGTCGAGCACGGCCGCATCCACCTGATGATGCCGCGCATATTCCAAACCTTCCCGTCCGCAGTGGGCGAGAACGCATTGATAACGGTCCTTGAAAACCATCCGCAACGATTCGCGCGGGCCGGCCTCATCATCCACGATGAGGAGCACCGGCCAGGTTTTTGCAGGGAGTGGTGCGGTCGCCGTCAAATTGTCGTAGATGCCCATGGGATTGGTGAGGTCAAAGTTAGAATTTCCAAGTGCTGCTGATCATGACGGCGTGGGCCGAGGTCTCCCACCGTCCGTCGGGACTGTTGACGGAGCCGGCCACATCCCGGTCATCCGACAGGCTGTACTGGTAGGCGAGATCCACCTCCAGGCGGCTGCTCTTGTAACCGACGCCGGCACTGAACACATGCCGGTCAGCGTCCGGCACGCTTGGCGACAAGGTGCTGGTCGGCACGCTGTTCTCGGAGAAGATGTAGCCGGCCCGCAACGCCCAGCGGTCGTTGACCTGGTACTCGGTGCCGAACTCGTAGAAAAAGCTGTCTTCCCAGTCGAACGGCACCGCCGTGCCGTCCATCAGCGAACCGGGGGCGCGCAACAGGAGGGTGTTCAGCGTGTCCCAGTTGGTCCACTCGATGTCTGCCTCGAGTTTCCAGCGTGGCAGCGGACGAAAGGCGTAGCCGACAGCGATGGACTGGGGAAAATCAATCGTGGCCGAGCCATTGGCCCGGCTGGGATCAAACGGAGACAACCGCGCGTGGCCTTCGAAATCAATCGCAAACGGGCTGCGGTACACGACGCCGACGCTGTTGCGGGCATTGATCTTCCAGAGCAACCCGACGGTTGCGCCAACGGTTGCGCCGTCGCCCCGGAAATGGGCTTCGGTGCCGGGACCGAAGGGCGAACTGCTGGTCATCGTCGTGCCGTAGTACACGTTCAGCACCACGCCCAAGGAAAGCTGGTCATTGAACCGGTAGGCTGCGCCGGGAGAGATGGCGTGGACGGCCAGCTCGGCCTTCTTGGTGTTGCCGACCAACGGCCCGTTGACATCGTACTCGGCAGAGTTGCCGAACGGAATGTTGTAGCCCAACCCGAAGCGCCAGCGCTCGAAGCCAAAATCACTGGCCACATAAATATGCGGGAGCATATAGCCGGTGTTCATCTCGTCGGACCCGCCGGCTCCCGTGTATTTCCACGACGGCCAGCCAAGCAGGATGCCGGAAGTGACTTGCGTCCCTTTGACCTGTGTCAAGCCGGCCGGGTTGTAGTAGATGGCCGAGGCATCGTCGGCCTGGGCCACGAATGCTTCCCCCTGCGCCGTGGCGCGGGCGCCTTGGTCAGGATTGCGAAAGCCCAACGCGAAACTGGTGACGACCGTCGTCAGACTGCCGAGCAACACCGCCATCGCTGTCTTCAGGTACTTCTGTTGTGTGATCATCTTCGTTCTCCTTGTGGGACGAAGATGCTTTTAGCAGCGGCCATGCCACCGCAGTGGCCGCCCAGCCCAGCCAAGCCGGTGTGGGTTTCTCAAAATTGCGAGGACGAAATTGGCCGGTGATGCACCAATTTGAACGGCGGCTAGAGCGGTTTCGTCCCGCCCGGGGCTGGACCGTCATCGACCGGAGCAGGTTCAGTCTCGTCGCCTTGGCCGGTGATGCCGAGGCGGTCCATCTTGTAGCGCAGGATGCGGCGGGTGATGTTCAGCGACTTCGCTGCCTCGGTGATGACACCGTTGGTATGGCGCAAGGCGTCCAAGATGGCGCGCCGTTCGATGTCATTGGTCAACTTGGTGAGGTCAACTCCCGGGCCACGCATCGGCGGTTCCATGATTTCGGCGCTGGGGAACACGTTGTTGGTCAAGCGCGCCGCGACAGCGGTCGAGGTCGCCTCCGCCTGGGAGATGACGAATGGCAGGTGCTCGACGCCGATCTGTGCGGCGTCACTGGTGACGAGCAGGCGCTCGATTGCATGCTCCAGTTCGCGCACGTTACCGGGCCAGGGATACTTCAGGAGGCGTTCCATCGCGGCCACGCTGAATTGCGGGGCCGGTCGGTTCAGGGACTTGGCGAAACGTTGGCTGAAATGCAGCGCCAAGGTGGGAATGTCCTCGCGTCGTTCGCGCAACGAAGGAAGACGGATCGGCACCACATTGATCCGGTAATAGAGGTCTTCGCGGAAGCGCCCCTTCTTCACTTCCTCCTCCAGGTTCCGGTTGGTGGCGCAAACCATGCGGACGTTGATCCGCACTGTTTGCTGGCTGCCGACCCGGCGAATCTCGCGTTCCTGCACGGCGCGCAGCAGTTTCGTCTGGGTGCCGAGAGACATTTCGCCGATCTCGTCCAGAAACAGCGTCCCGCCATTGGCGGCCTCGAACATGCCGAGGCGACGGGCGAGCGCACCGGTGAAGGCGCCTTTTTCGTGGCCGAAAAGCTCGCTTTCGAGCAACTCATTGGGAATCGCCGCGCAGTGAACGGGAATGAAGGGCCCGTCTTTGCGCACGCTGTTGTAATGCAGCGCGCGCGCCACCAATTCCTTGCCGGTGCCGGTTTCGCCTGTGATCAGGATCGTCGTCTCCGTGTCGAGCACGCGTTGGATCAAAGCGTAAACGCCCTGCATGGCCGCACTGGCGCCGATGATGTTCTCGAACTTGTGATTGGCCTGTAGTTCCGTGCGCAGGCGGCCGACCTCGTGTTCAAGCGCCTTCTCTTTCAGGACGCGCTCGACCACGAGGCGGATTTCGTCGACATCAAAGGGCTTGTTCAGGTAATCGCGGGCGCCCATTTTCATGGCTTGCACCGCCGGTTTGGCATCCGTGATGGCGGTGACCATCACGACCGGCATGTTCGGCGCGAACTGGAGGATCTCGGAAAGCACTTCCAAGCCGGTCATGTCCGGCATTTTCATGTCCAGCAGCACCACGTCAAAGGGGCCCTGCTCCCGGATCGCCGCGAGACCGCTCTGGCCGCTGTTTGTCCCGACGAATTCATAGCGGTCCTTGAGGATGAAGCGCAACGACTCGCGCGGGCTGTCCTCGTCATCAATGCACAGCACCCTAGCCTTGGCCATGTGCGCTCCCTTTGCTCGCGCTCAACGATGCCTCGTCATGACCGTTGCCATTATCCGCGGCGTTCTGTTCGAAATCAGCCAAGTGCGCCAGCAGGGCGTCCTCGGGATGGGGCTGTGCACGGACGGGGATGACCAACGTGACCGTGGTGCCTTTGCCATACAAGCTGTCGATCACCAGTCGTCCGCTGTGGCGCTCGATGATCTTCTTCACAATCGTCAAGCCCAGGCCCACGCCCGTGTTGCGTGTCGTCATGAACGGCTCGGTCACACGGGCGATGTTGGCCAGCTCGATGCCTTCGCCAGCGTCTTGCCATTGGATCTTGACCGCGCCGCCCGGGGGGAACTGCCCCTTCGGGAAATCTGCCGGTTCCGCATCGGCCGTGCTGACCGTCACCCTCCCACCGTTTGGCAGCGCCTGGAGCGCGTTGCGCAAAACATGATCGAATGCCTGAATCAGCCGGATCCGGTCGGCTTCGATGACCGGCACCTTGTGGTCCAGGTGACGTTTCACCGTGACCAGCGGCAGGCCAACGTTCTCAGACGCCGCGCCGTCAGTGCCTTGGGCCAGGACCTGCAACAACTGTTTGCGCCCGAACTCCTGCGCCACGCTCTTGAGGGACGCATCCAGCAACACTTCGACCGGCACGGCTTCCGGCACGAGCCCGAGCGGATGCGAGAAGAAGGTCAAATTGTTGACCAACGCGTCGACGCGGCTGATTTCGTTGACCACCACGCGGCCAAACTCGTCCCGAAACTCCGGGTCGCCGTACCGCTCGGGTAGCAGTTGGCCAAACACCTTGATCGAGACCAGCGAATTCTTCAGTTCATGCGACAAGCGGGACGCCAGCCGGGTGAAGAACTCCTTGTCCGCCAGTTCCCGCGCCTGCGCCTGTTGAATCTTGGCCTGTGTCAGGTCTTCCAGCAGGGCGACCACCATCAGCCCACCGGCGGACTTGCCATGCTCGCTGAGGTTGGCCGCAAACCGGGCGGCATTGACGCGCAACGACCGCCGACTCCGCGGCATCGTCACCTCGCGCTCCGCAATCGCCTGGCCGGTCTGGAGCACCTCGAACAACGCATCCGCCACGCACGCGGGCAAACGATTCAACTCCTGGCCGACGACCTCCCTCGCGCCAAGTTCCAACAGGGCTTGAGCCTGCCGGTTGACGCTCAGGATTCGGTCGTCCTGTCCCACCACCACGACACCGCTCTGGACGTTGCTGAGCACCTCGCTCATGAAACGCTGTTGGCAGGTTACCTTCTTTTGCAGGTGCAGGTTGCGGATGGCCTGCGCCAGTTGGGACATCAGGTGGTAAACGAGTTCCAGTTCCTCGTTGGCGAGCGCTTCGCCGGTAATCTTGCCGCTGAAGGTCAACACGCCGAGGAGCTGGTCTTCATCGAACATCGGTACCGCGAACTCCGTCCCGAGCAACTCGAACTCCCGGGCGATCTGCGGATCGTGATCGGGGGCGAGGTTGTCGAGCACTTGCGACCGCCGCAAAATGCGCGCCTCACGGGCCAAGCAGGCCGCCATGCCGAAATCCAACCCGAGGCGCAGATGCTCGACCACCTGGGGAGCGATTCCGCTGCTGCCCACGATGGCCAGTTGCCGACCGGCCAAGGCCAGTTGGTCGGTGAAAAGGTCGTTTTGGTAACCGCGCGTGAAAATGGCGAGCTTGCCCACCCCCAGCAGTTCGCGCACGACTTGCAGGAATTCCACCAGCAGCGCGTTCTCGTCGAGATGACGCCCGATGACTTGGGCGATGTTCTTCAACGCGTCCCGGTAACGCAGCGATTCGCCGTTGCTGACGACAGCGGCAGGTGGGCTGGGCGCCGCCACGGCTTGCCGGCTGCGCAGCAGGTCGGACTGTTGAAGCTTTGCTTTGGCGTCGTTGACCAGCAGGTAGGCTGAAACCGCCCGGGCGGTTTGCTCATGGGTCTCGCTGTTGCTCAACACCAGCCATTCCTCCGGCAGGCAGGCCAGGTTGCGCTGCAATTCCGTCAGACGCACCACGACCGGCTGATGCTCGCGCAAAGGCGTGCTTTGCAGCGCTTCCACCGCCCACCGGGTGGACTCGCCAATGGAAACGCCATCCACCACGATGCCGTCCACCAGCCGCATCCACGTCGAGAACAGACCGGTAAACTTCTCCTTCGTCGCCTCCGCGGGAGCCGGTTGGAGGATGACATTGACGCTGGGCCCGAGCATTTCAGCAAAGAACTGCTGTGACGCGGGTGAATCGGCGATCAGTAGGGCGGTCTTCATGCCGGCACCTTCCCATTGCTGTTGGTGTAACGTTGCAGGACGACGGCGGTGTTGCGGCCGCCGAAGCTGAACGAATTGCTCACCGCCACGTCCACGCGACGCCGGCGAGCCTTGTTCGGCACGTAATCCAGATCGCAGGCCGGGTCAGGAAACTCATAGTTGATGGTCGGTGGCAGAATGCTGTCACGAATCGCCAGGCAGCAGGCGGC
>JBFZFE010000167.1:0-2645 GCA_041306525.1 Verrucomicrobiota bacterium
CAGGCGGAGATTCTGGCCAAATTCCGTCGCGCCGCCGAGGGACGCGCCAGCGGTTACCGGGAACGCGCTTTGGCGCTGTTCCCACACGTCTGCGCCAGTTGCAGCCGGGAATTCTCGGGCAAACGGCTGAAAGAGTTGACGGTCCATCACAAGGACCATAACCACGACAACAATCCGCCTGACGGTAGCAACTGGGAGTTGCTCTGCATCTACTGTCATGACCACGAGCACGAGAAGTACAAGATTGCCGGCCTGGTGGACGTGGAACGCTCCGGCAAACCCGCCGCCGCCAAAATCGCCAACCCCTTCGCCGGCCTCGATGATCTGCTGCGCGAGAAGAAGAACTGAGCCGGCCTACTTGGCGGCCTTCGCCTTCTTGTAGTGCTCGTCGAGATCCTTGACGACACGTTTGATGGAGCCGAACCAGTAGTTGCGGAAGCCGGCGCCGGCAGCCTTTTCACAGACCCGTTCGCTGTGCACCACCTTGCGCGAAGCGATGTCGAAGAAGACGACGTACAGGCAGGAGGTCTGCTGCGTCTTCACGAGGCGGTCCATGACGAACACCAGACCAAGGCCCTGTTTGTAGGTTAGCTCGTAGCCCTTGACGAGGGCCGCAATGTCCTTGTCGGTGATGTGCGTCGGCTTGACCATCTGGTCGGCGGTGCCGTCCTCGCGCAGGATGCTTTTGGCATCGAGCTTGGCATTGCCGGGCTGAACGGCTTTAACATCGGCGCGCACGGACGCGGTGAGTTTCTCCACCTTGGGGAGCATTTCCTTCATGAACAGTTCATTCCAGGCTTCCGGCATGCGCGGGATAATGTCTTCCGGATTGCGGAAGTCCTGGGTGCCGATCATCTTCACCATCGAGTAGTCGAGACCGCACCACACGAGGGTGTCGGGAGTGGAAGCGGGTTCCTGTGCCGGTGCGTTTTGCAGGGCGAGACCAACCAACAGCAGGGGAAGCAAGAAGGTTTTCATGGGCGCGTGGTAGCAAACCGGGAATGTTCTTGGCCAGCAGAAAAGGGCGCGCGGAAATCCGGATTGACCCGCCGGCAGACAGTGCGATACTGCCGCCGCGCGGGAGCGGGGCACAACCCAATGGCGTGGCTCACCTCCTCTCGTCGCCAGGCAAGTCATGCGAGCCGCGCTGCGAAAACGGAGAATGCTTCATGAACAAGGGATTAAAGATCGTTGGTGGTTTGCTGTCGTTGACGGTGTTGTTGGCCGTCGGCTGTGCGTCGTCAGACTCGGCCAAGTCCGAGAAACCGGCAAAAGCTCCCAAAGCCGGCAAGGAAATCTTGGTGGCCCAGCCGGCCAAGGTGAAGTTCTCGGAATTCAAGAATGTTGAGGTCAAACCGTTCGTCCTCGCCGCCAAACACGCCGATCACGAGGGCAACCAGAAATCGGCGCGGGTCATGGACGAAATGCTGCAACGCGATCTGCGCAACATCTTCCCGAACCTGAAGGTGCTGGCCGCCGGCGAGGAGTTCTCCAAGAACGCCGAGCGCACCCTGCAAATCGCGCCGCTGATCGAGGACATCCGCATCATCTCCACCGGCACACGCGTCTGGCTCGGCGTGATGGCGGGCGGCTCCGACCTGAAGGTCAAGGTGACTTACACCGACAGCAAGAGCGGCGAAGTCGTCGCCGACCCGGCCTTCGGCACCGGCGTCAGCGGCTGGACCGACACCTGGGGTTCGCAGGGCAACAAGATGCGCGACCAGATCTGCCGCGAAATCGCCTTCTACACGCTCTCCAACAAGTAGTTCTTCAATGGCCATCCTGCCCGGCCCACAAGCCCGGCAGGATGGCCGTTTCTCTCGCTTGGCTTCCTCCCTGACAATCCGCCTCGCTGGTCCCGCCGATCTGCCGTGCATTTACCGGCTCCGCCATGCCGTTTACGCGGCGGAACTCGGCCAGCATCCCGTCAATGCCGAGGGCCAGCTCCACGATGCGCTCGATGCGTTCAACCGCTACGTCGTCGCGGTCGAGGACGGCGCCATCATCGGCTTTGTCAGCGTCACGCCACCGGGTGCGCCGCAGTTCTCGGTGGACAAGTATTTCGCCCGGGCCACGCTCCCGTTCGCCTTCGACGACAAGCTCTTTGAGATTCGCATCCTCACCGTCATGCCGCCGCATCGCGGGCGCGACCTGAACATTGCCCTGATGTACGGCGCGTTGCGACTGGGCGAATCGCTCGGCGGACGGCGCGTTGTGGCCATTGGACGCCGTGAAATCCTGAGCCTCTATCGGGGCGTCGGCCTCAAGCCGCAGGGCCGCACGGCGCAATCGGGCGCGGTGACCTACGAGTTGATGACCGAGACCGTCACCGGCATCCACAACTACCTGGCGCGGGTTGACCGGGTGCTGAGCCGGCTCCAGCAGAACGTGGACTGGCAGCTCCCCTTCCCGTTCTGGCCGACCAACGGTTGTTATCACGGGGGCGCCTTCTTCCAGGCCATCGGTGTGGAGTTCGACCAACTCGAAACCCGCGACGCGGTGATCAATGCCGATGTGCTCGACGCTTGGTTCCCGCCCTCGCCCAAGGTTCTCGAAACGCTCCACGAACACTTGGACTGGCTGGTGAGCACTTCGCCGCCAACCGGCAGCGAGGGATTGATCGAGGTCATTGCCCGGGCCCGCGA
>JBFZFE010000168.1:0-7749 GCA_041306525.1 Verrucomicrobiota bacterium
CCGCTGAGCACGACGGTTTGCGGAGTGTCATCAATCAACACATTGATGCCGGTCGCCGCCTCGAAAGCGCGGATGTTGCGGCCTTCGCGGCCAATGATCCGTCCCTTCATTTCCTCCGAAGGCAATGTCAGCGAACAACTCGTCAACGTATGCACATGGTTTGAGGCGCAGCGTTCGAGCGCGATGCCGATGACGCGCCGCGCCTCGCGTTCAGCTCCCTCCTTTGCCTCTTCCATGATGCGACGGGTCAGCTGGGCGGCCTCCGCCTTGACCTCGGACTCCAGTTGCGCCAGCAGATTGGCGCGGGCTTGCTCGGCAGTCAGCCCGGCCACGCGCTGCAGTTCCTGCCGCGACAAGCGTTTCAGGTCGTCCAATTCCCCTTGCAGACGATGGATTTCCTTTTCGCGGTCGATCATCTCAAGTTCCTTCTTGAGAGCCGCCTCGGATTTGCGCTCCACCAGCTCGATCTTGCGTTCCAGGTTCGCCTCGCGCTGGGCGAGACGACGCTCCATCTCGTTCAATTCCTGACGCCGCTCCTTGTTCTCACGGTCAAACTCGTCACGCGCCTTCAACACTTGCTCCTGAGCCGTGGCGCGCGCGTCGCGCAGGATGTGTTGCGCTTCCGTGCGCGCGGTTTCCAGCAGGCTGCTGGCTTGCTGGCCACGTTGACGCGCCTGGGTGCGCAGAATGGCCCAGACGACTGCCGCCCCCAGCGGCAAACCAATCGCCAGGCCGATGATGATCTCGTTCATTGATCAGTCCTTTTGCAGTGCACTACTTTGGTTTCGGTCACGATGAAATCCATGTGGACGTCGTGATCGTCCACGGGGACTTCAGTCAACACTTCAAAATCGTACGCCAAGGCGATCTTCACCCCGCTGGCCGTTTCGAGCAGCCGGTCAAAGTAGCCCTTCCCTCGTCCCAGCCGGGACCCGCGTCCATCGAAGGCCAGCCCCGGGATCAACAGGGCATCGAAATACTCGATGCCAACCGGCCGCGCCGTCGCGGGATTCGGCTCCAGGATCTGCAGTTTGCCTTCCAGCATGTCGCCCGGAAACTGGTGAATCAGCGCAGTCCGGTAAGCGTCCTTGCCGGCATCGAACATCGGCACCCCCAACTCGCGTCCGCTTGCCAGGATTTCGCTTAACAATTCGTGCGTCGCGACCTCGCTGCCTCGCGACGCGTAGGCCAAGACCTTCCGTGCATTCACGAAGGCCGGTAAGCTCAGCAGCCGGCCACGAATGGCCGCGCTCTTTGCGGCAACTTCCGCAGACGAAAGCGACAAGCGCTGCGCGCGCATCTGTTTGCGCAGTTCAGCTTTCCGGGTGGGAATCATGATTTCGCCCGTGTGGCCAGCATCTGTTGCCATTTCTCCATGCGTTCGCGCACGCGCACCTCGAAGCCTTGATCGGTCGGCTCGTAATATTTCTTCGTGGTCGGCGCGTACTCCTGTTCGACCACGTGTCCGGCATAGTCATGCGCATACTTGTACCCTTGGCCGTGCCCCAGCCGTTTGGCGCCCTTGTAATGCGCGTCCTTGAGGTGCTCGGGAACCGGCAAGGTGCGCCCCTGTTCGACATCGGCTTTTGCCGCCCAGATGCCCAGCGCGCTGGCGTTGGACTTGGGCGCGGTCGCGCAATATACCGTGGCTTGCGCCAAGGGCAACTCGCCTTCGGGCCAGCCAATGAATTCCACCGCGTGATGGGCCGCCACGGCCAGCACCAGTGCCTGCGGATCGGCCAAGCCAACATCCTCGGCAGCGAGAATCACAATGCGGCGGGCAATGAAACGCGGGTCCTCCCCGGCAACGATCATCTTCGCGAGCCAATACAGGGCCGCGTTCGGGTCGCTGCCGCGCATGGATTTGATGAACGCTGAGATCGTGTCGTAATGCTCATCCTCACCGGCATCGTAGACCACGGCCTTTTTCTGGATCGACTCCTCGGCCACCGCCTTGGTGATCGCCCCCTCAGCGGTCAACGCGGCGATCTCCAGCGAGTTGAGCGCCTTGCGGGCATCGCCATCGCAGGCAGTCGCCAGAAACTCCAGCGCGTCATCGTCGGCCCGGTACTTCTCGTGTTCGACGGCCCGCTGGAGCAGTCGCTTGATGTCGGCAGGCGTCAGCGGCTGGAGTTGGAAAATCTGCGAACGCGAGACCAGCGGCGAGTTGACATAGAAAAACGGGTTGTGCGTCGTGGCGCCGATCAGCCGCACGGTGCCGTTCTCGACATCCGGCAGGAGCACATCCTGCTGGGCTTTGTTGAAGCGGTGAATCTCGTCAATGAACAGGATCGTGCGTTGCCCGGTATTGCTGAGCCGGTTGACGGCCCCGGCAATGACGCGGCGAATGTCGCCGACATTGGATTCGACGCCGCTGAGCCGCTCGAACTTGTTCTTGGTGACGTTGGCAATGATCTGGGCCAGCGAGGTCTTGCCCGTGCCGGGCGGGCCATAGAGGAGGATGGAACTGATCCGGTCGGCCTTGATGGCGCGCCACAGGAGTTTGCCGGGCGCGAGGATGTGCTGCTGGCCGACGAACTCTTCGAGCGTCTGCGGCCGCAGCCGGGCGGCGAGCGGAGCGCTGGCAGGTGAACTCTCACCAGCCGTCGTCGCGGACGGCTCTGCGGGAAATTGGCTGAATAAATTCTCCGTCATGGGATCACTCTGCCTGCTGCGCTGATGGCCATGAGGGAAAGAAAAACCCCGCCATTGCCGTTCGAACGTTATCCTTGAACCCCTAGTTAAAGGGGGGCTCTGTCGTCGGTTTCTGGCTACCCGTGAAGGTGTGCCTCCGCCGCCGAACTGCGAGCTCCGTCGAAGACGTGTTGGCTCAAAGAGATTTCGTTCTACACGTACAGGGCAGGGTAATTGTTATTTGCCACTGTTTCCCAAAGAACTCGACGCGCTCTGCTGCTTGCGTCTGGTAAACCTATAAGCGCGCCGCTGAATCATCGCAAGTGGTTTTCCGTCGGGAGGACAGTTTTATTTTCTGCTTCGCCCTGCTCATGCCCATCAACTCTCACGTATTTCACACGACAGTGTCTGCTGCAACTGCCGTTTCATTTTTTCATGCGCCTCATTGACCTCGGCATCGGTCAGTGTCCGGTCAGCTGCACGGAACGTCAATGAGTACGCCAACGACTTCTTGCCGGACGCAATCTGTCCGCCCTTGAAAATATCAAACAATTCGACCCGCTCCAAGTGCTGGCTGCGGAATTTCTCCAGTGCCGCCACCACGGCCCCGTGCGGCACGCTCTCCTCCACGATCAACGCCATGTCGCGCACCACCGCCGGGAACTTCGGCAGCTCGCGGAACTGTCTCTCTCGTTCCGCCACTGCCGGCAGGTCCAACTCGACGTGATAAACCGCGTCGCGCAAATCCATCTTGCGCGCCAGCAGGACCGGTATCTCGCGGATCTCGCCCACCACACCCAGTTCCTCCAGTGCGCCCTTCAAATCGAGATAATCCACCTTCTCCGTCCGCTCCCAGTCTCCCACGGTGCGACGTCCTGTCGCCACCAGCGCCAGCTTCCAGCTCTCCTGGCCATCGGCTGCAAACACGCGACCGATCTCAAACAAGCGGACATCGTACTGATGACGGGAAACGTTCGTGCGCAGATTGCCCAGCAAGCCGGACACCAAACTGTCGCGCAACGCGGTCATGTCGCTGCTCAACGGGTTCTGCAACTTCAACGTCCCCTGCCCGACCATTGTCTGGTTCACAGCCTCGTGGAACCCCAGCGCCGTCAACACCCGACGGATTCGCGCCCGCGCATCCCATTGCGCGTCGAACGCCGACACCTGCGCCAAACTCGGGAGTCGCTGGGCCGGTATCTTCTCGACGCCGTGGATCCGGCATATCTCCTCGATCAAATCCGCCTCGCGCTCCAAGTCCACGCGGAAGGTCGGCACCTCGACCTCAATGGCCGCAGCCGTCTCGCTGACTGGAACGAGCCCCAAGCTCAGGAAAATCCGTTTCACCGTCCCGGCCGGCACCTCGATGCCCAGCAGCCGGTTGACCTGTGCATACCGGCAGGTCACGCGCCGCTTGGTCACCGGCTGCGCCAGCACATCGAGCAGCCCCCGCGAAATCTCGCCACCGGCCAACTGCTGGATCAGCGTCGCCGCCCGGTTGCTCGCCCATTCCAAGCCGCCAATGTCAGTGCCGCGCTCAAAGCGGTAAGAGGAATCGCTCGCCAGCCCCAGGCGCTTCGAGGTGCGCCGGATGTTCGGCGGATTGAAGTAAGCCGCTTCCAGCAACACATCGGTCGTGGCGTCGTTGATCTCGCTGTTCTTGCCGCCCATGATACCGGCCAGCGCCACGGCGCGTTCGGCATCGGCGATCACCAGCATCTCGCTGTTCAGCTCATGCTTCGAATCATCAATCGCCACGTACGCCTCGGCATTGGCGGCGCGCCGCACGATGATCTGGTGACCTTTGACCAAATCGTAGTCGAACGCATGCAACGGATGACCCGTCTCGAGCAACACGTAGTTGGTCACGTCCACCACGTTGTTGATCGAACGCAGCCCGACCTTCTCCAGCAACTGCTGCAACCAAGCCGGTGAAGGCCCGATCTTGACCCCGCGAATCACCCGCGCCGTGTACCGCGCACAAAGCTCGGGCGCTTCCACCTTCACCTCGCACAGCTTCGTCGTGCTCTCTGTTCCCTCCGTGAGAGATAGTTCGGGCACCTTCAGTTCATTCCCCGTCAATGCCGCGATCTCACGCGCAATCCCGATGACACTCAACCAGTCCGGTCGGTTCGGCGTCACCTCAATATCAAAGAGCGTGTCACCCGGCCCGACGTACTCGACGAACTTCTTCCCCAGCGGCGCATCGGCCGGCAGGATCAACAGTCCGTCCGCGCCTTTCGGAAGCCCAAGTTCCTCCGCTGAACACATCATCCCCTGGCTCATCACGCCGCGCAGCTTCGATTCCTTGATCGTGAAGCCCGCCGCCATTTCGGCACCCGGCAACGCCAGCGGCACCTTGTCGCCCACCTGGTAGTTTCTCGCCCCGCACACAATCTGGCGCTCACCGGTACCGTCGTTGACCCGGCAGACCGACAGCTTGTCGGCGTTGGGATGTTTCTCCGAGGCCAGAATCTGGGCAATGACCACCTGCGCCGGGATCTTCCCGCCGAGGCTCTCGACGTCCTCAACCTCGATCCCCGCAAAGGTCAATTTCTCCGCCAACTCCACCGGTGACCACGGGAAATCAACGTACTGCTTGAGCCAGTTGTAGGTGAATTTCATGCGCCGCGCACCATACCGGTTCCCCGCGCGCCCGACAAGCCGCAAGCGCTCACCGGCCGCTAAACGCCTCAAATCTGGGGGCGGGTTTTGTCGTAAAACACGACCCCTACCCGCCGGATATGGTCGAGCAGGTCGGGATGCTTCAAGGAGGCGAAAAGTGAAAGGTCGATCATATAGGGCAACAGCAAATCGTCCAGTTCACCCATGATCGCCAGCAAATCGTGGTGGGCCAACTCGCTGCCGACCAAGGTAAGATCGATGTCCGAGCCCCGCTTGTAGTTGCCCTTGGCGCGCGAGCCGTACAGCAGCGCCTTCTCCACCTGCGGATGACGGGCGAGCACCGCATGGATCTGCGCCACGGTGCCGGAGGATAACCCATGGCTCATCGGGGAAGGGTGTCCCCTTCGTGGGCGCGCAACTCCGAAAACCGCCGTTCCATGGCCAGCAGCGCCGGGTGAAACCGCGCCAGGATGGCCTTCACAATGTTATCGGCAATCTCCTCCTGATAGGTGTGCGAGGACAGATTGCGTGCTTTGATCATCTCCATCCATGCCTCGCCATCTTCGATCAGCCCATTGCGAAACGCCGTGCGCGACACCGTTTTCGAGCCAATCACGTCCATCACCCCTTGCTCTTCGAGATAGTCCTTCAGGACGTTCCAAGCCAGTTCATGCGTGAACTCGAAGGCTTGCACCAAGCCCTGCCGCTCCAAATCGGACAGCGGCCGTTGCTGCGACAAGGTCACCGCCGCCGACAAGCGTGCCAGCGCGAGTTGATAGTTCTGGAAACGCTGTAGCCAGCGAACATCCTTGTTTTGCGTTTCGTCACTCATAAACCTTCTCGCCGCGCACCATACCGGTTCCCCGCGCGCCCGACAAGCCGCAACCATCGGCACTCGCTGACTGGTGCGGATGCTTGTCGGGGCGGCGGGCAGATGGTAGTTTCCGCGCGCGTGAAGACGGCCAGGACCATGCTTGTATGAAGCTTCTTTATCTTGATTGTTTTGCGGGGATCAGTGGCGACATGCTGCTGGGAGCGCTGCTGGATTTGGGCGTGACGGAGGAAGCGCTGCGGGCGGAGCTGGCGAAGCTGAATTTGCCGGGCTTCGCAATCGCGACACGCCGCGTGGTGAAACAGAACATCACGGCGACGAAGTTCGACTGCTTGGAAGCCGATCACGGCCAGCATCATCACCGGGGTTACACGGAGATTGCCGGGATGATTGCCGGCAGCGGGTTGTCCGCCAACGTGCAGCGGCGGGCGACCGGTATCTTTCGGCGGATTGGCGAGGTCGAGGCGCGCATTCACGGCACGACGCTGGAGCAGATTCATTTTCACGAGATCGGGGCGGTGGATTCCGTCGTGGACATCGTCGGCGCTTGCATCGCGCTGGAGATGCTGGGGGTCGACGAGGTGCGCGCGGCGGCGCCACCGGTCGGCTCGGGTTTTGTGGAGACGGCGCATGGCCGTTTCCCGGTGCCCGCCCCGGCAACGTTGGAGTTGCTCAAGGGCATTCCCACCTCCGCGTCGGCGGAGCGCTGCGAGTTGGTGACGCCGACCGGGGCGGCATTGCTGGCGGAGTTCTGCGCGGGGTTTGGTCCCTTGCCGGCCATGACAATTCAGAAGGTTGGTTACGGAGCCGGCACGCGGGAGTTGGCGCGGACGCCGAATGTGCTGCGGGCCGTGCTGGGTGAGACCGCGAGCGAAACACCGGCCGATGCGGTGTCGGTGATCGAGACGAACATCGATGACCTGAACCCGCAGGTGTACGGGGACGTGATGGACCGTTTGCTGACCATGGGGGCGCTGGATGTGTTCCTGACGCCGGTGCAGATGAAGAAGAACCGGCCGGGGACGGTGTTGACGGTCTTGTGCGCGCCGGCGGATGCGGACAGGTTTTCAGACGTGGTGTTGACGCACACGACGAGTTTCGGGGTGCGGATCCACGAGGCGCGGCGACGGATCTTGGCGCGGGAGATTGTGCAGGTGGCGACCGGTTTCGGTGAGATCGGGGTCAAACTCGGTCGCCTAGCCGGCAAGGTGGTGACGCGGGCGCCGGAATATGAGTCGTGCAAACGAGCGGCGGCATTGCATAATGTTGCCGTGAAACACGTGTATCAAGCCGCGCAGCGCGCGGCGGAGGAATTGCCATGATTGACAAGGAACTGCTCGAGATTCTGGCCTGCCCGAAGTGCAAGGCCCCGGTGAAGTTGGCAGGCGAAAAGCTTGTTTGCCAGAACGCCCAGTGCGGTCTGCGCTATCCCATCCGCGATGGGATACCGGTGATGCTGATTGATGAGGCCGAGAAGCCGGCCAGCAAATGACTTCCCCCACCCTGTCCATCATCATCCCGGCGTGGAATGAGGAGAAGTGCATCGCGCGGACGATCGCGTCTTTGAAGCGTTCCATCGCGGCCTATGAACGGGACCGGGGCGCGACGGCAGAGATCATCGTCGTGGACAACAACAGCGCCGACCGCACCGGTGAGAT
>JBFZFE010000169.1:0-4428 GCA_041306525.1 Verrucomicrobiota bacterium
ACCTCGACCAAGGCGTCGATGGCCGCCCAGCGGTCGGTGACCGTGAGTTTCGGCAGGAGCTGTTCCTGGCTGAGGATGTCTGTCAGGTTCATGATGTTTGCCTCACACGGCGCGCGGCATCTTGCCAAAGCCACACCGCCTTGTCGAGCGTCCAACCATACGTTGCCGCGAGATTCTGCCCCAAACCAACCGCCAGTTCCCGAAAATGCAGGGCCGGTGACAAACACGTTGCCGTCACGGCGATCACCAGCAGGTTCATCAGGTAGATGGTCACCACCGAGAACAGCACGCCCTGCGACCTCACATCCGGCTGGCCGACGCTGAACAGGATCATCAGCGTGAATGTCATGTGAAAACTCCAGCCCAGCCCAACCAGAAAGAACAGCACCCACAGCTGGTCCGTCAGGCTCCAGAACGCATGCACCAGATAGAACAGACCAATGAACAACATCGCGTAGAATGGGAAAAAATAGGGCGCCAGCGTGATGAACCAGTTGGTCTTGCTTGTCACCACCTCGCCGCCCGACTTGCTGACCTTGAGCCCGCTGACCCGCGCGCCCATCAGCAAAGCCCAGAAGGCGTGGGTCAGTTCATGGCCCAGCACGTACGTGCGTGTCGGTTTCGGCAGCAACACGAAGATCACCAGCCACAACGCATACCCGCCGCCAAAGGCCCAAGCCGAGATGGCCCGGTAACCTTCCCCGTCAAAGATGAGGTGCCGGCCCAGCTCCCAGACCGTGCCGGTGACCGCCGCGGTGGCGGGCAACAACAGCAGCGCCAGGAACAGTTTCAGCCACCGCATATTTTTCCCCGTTGACATTCCAAGGTCGGCCGGTAAGATGGCGCGCCGTTTTTCAGAAAGAATAATTGAGGTAGCAAGACCATGGCAAATACTCGTTCCGCAGCAAAACAAGCCCGCGCCAGTTTGCGCCGCCAGGCGCACAACAAGGCAATCAAGTCACGTCTCCACACCCTGGAAAAGAAATTCATGTCAGCCGTGGCGGAGAAGAAGGGCACCGAAGCTGCGCAAGCTTTGCAGGCGTTGTCTTCCTCGCTGGACAAAGCCGCCAAGGTCCAGGTGGTCCATCCCAACCTGGCCAGCCGCAAGAAGTCCCGCCTCAGCGCCCGCCTGAAATCGATTGCGGCTGCCTGAGGCGCCGCGGTCACCATTTCTCCGTCAACTGACTCACGATCTGGCGGGCCAGATCATCGGCAATCAACGGCAACGCCTGGTTCTCGGCGGTTTGCAGGTCGCTGCCGATAAACGTGTCGGCTTGACCGCTGAACTTCGTGGGCGAAATAATCACTTCGCCGGTGCGCCGGTGCTTGGCTTCCACCAGCACCTCGATCCGCAACCGATACTCCCGCGGCGTCCGCGTCTCTGCCGGTAAGCTGCGCAAGACCTGCCGGTCGTAGCTGAGGATGACGCCGTTGACCACGACATCGGCTTCGTCAGCCCATTTCACCTGGAGCGAACCGTCGGCCTGGATCCGACGCAGCAACGCATTGGTCAGGGGTGCCTCCAACTGCGGTTTGGTCGTTTGGTTCCGAAACACCGGGACGGCGACCGTTTTGTAGCCGGCATCGACGGACCCGAGTTTGTATCCAGCGCAGCCGCTCAGGGCCAGGCCCGCCAGCAGGCTGTAGATTGGCAATAAAAGAGGGGAGAGATACTTGTTCATGGCTTGAGGGGGGCGCTCAACGGGGCGGGCGCGGAGGTGAGGGCAGTGATTTTGGTTTGCGCGGCGGCTGCCCATTCGGACCGCGGATTCTGTTCGATGACTTCGTTGTAGTAGATGACGGCGGCCTGCGGTTTCTTCTGCTTCTCGTAGAACTCCGCGATGCGGAAGAGCCCGCGGGCTTGTTCCAGGCGCAGGTCCGCCCGGTACTGTTCCGCCAGCGCCACCTTCTCGTCCTTCGGGAATTTGACGACGAAATCAGTGAATGCGGCGACGGCCTGGTTGGCGGCGTTCTGGTCATACTCGGCGCGACCCGCTTCCTGCCGGTAGGCCATGCCGATCTGGAACTGCGCATCGGTGGCGACGGGGCTCTTGGGATATTTCTCCAGAATCTTTTCGTAGGCGCGCACCGCCGCGAGGTAATCCTGCTGCTTCTCATGCGTCAACCCGACGCGAAATTGCGCGGCCGGTGCGAGCTGGCCGAAGGGACCGTTCTTGACGACCTGCTCGAAGACTTCGACGGCCTTCTCAATGCCGGGGAACCAGCGGACGCCCCAGATTTTATGTCGGGCGCCAGCCAGGAACAGGTTGCCGATCTCAAACTGCCGCTGCAACGCGGTGTCGAAATGCGGGCTGTTCGGATGCCGGCTGATCAGGTTCTGGTACTCGAGAAACGCCTTGTAATGATAATCGGTGTCGCTGAGGCACTCGGCGAGGCCGAGCCGTGCGTCCTGCGCCGCCAACGCGGTCGGCCAGCGCCGCAGCAGCCGGCGGTAAGCCGCGATGGCGTCGCCGTAATTCTTGTTGGCCTGCAGTTGCTTGGCAACGTCAAGTTGCTCCTTGGGATTGGTGCCGGTCGTCAGGCCGCCGCGTTCCCAGGACCAGCCTTCGCCGCGTCGCCAGATCAGGGGGGCCGGGCATTCCGTCGGCAACGCAAGGCATGTCAATGCCACGAGACCGACCCACAAGACAAACTTCCGTCCGACATTCATATAGTGCGCGCACGCTACTAAAACCACCGGGCAGCGTCAAGGACACGGGCGAAAACTCCCGTTTGACCCGGCGGTATTGCGTTCCGCCGGGCTTGTTGTTAGTGTGCCCCGCCAATGAAAAACGCCGTTGAAACAGCCCCGGCCGTCTTTGATTCGATCGATGCTTGCGTGGCAGAACTCCATGCCGGGCGGATGATCATTGTCACCGACGACGCCGACCGCGAGAACGAGGGCGACCTCGTGATGGCGGCGGAGAAGGTGACGCCGGCCGCCATCAATTTCATGGCCAAACATGGCCGCGGCCTGATCTGCGCGCCCACCACGGAGCGCCGGCTGGCCACCCTTGGCATCGAACGCATGGTCGCCGAGAACCGCGAGAACTACAAAACGGCGTTCATGGTCAGCGTCGACGCCCGCAGTGGCGTCACGACCGGCATCAGTGCCCATGACCGCGCGCATACGATCAAGATCCTCGGTGATCCGCATGCCAGCCCGCGCGACTTGGTTTCGCCCGGTCACGTTTTCCCGCTGCAAGCCCGCGAAGGCGGCGTGTTGCGACGGGCCGGTCACACCGAGGCCTCGGTGGACCTGGTCAAGATGGCCGGGCTCTATCCCGTGGCGGTGATTTGTGAAATCCTGCACGAGGACGGCACGATGGCGCGCCTGCCGGAGCTGCTGAAGTTCCGCGAGCAACATGGCCTGAAGATGTGCGCCATCCGCGATCTCATCGAGCACCGGCGCCGCCGCGAGAAGCTGGTGGAACGCGAACAGGAGATCACGCTGCCGACCGCCTTTGGCGATTTCCGTCTGCATCTGTACCGCTCGCTGGTGGACGAGCAACATCACGCCGCGTTGGTGATGGGCGACGTCGCCGGCAAGGAGAACGTCCTGGTCCGCGTGCACAGCGAGTGCCTGACCGGCGATGTCTTTGGTTCCCAGCGCTGCGATTGCGGCTCGCAACTGCAGCTCGCCATGAAACGCATCGCCGATGAAGGCGCTGGCGTCCTGGTCTACATGCGCCAGGAAGGTCGCGGGATCGGCTTCGCCAACAAAATCCACGCCTACGCCCTCCAGGAAAAGGGGCTCGACACCGTCGAAGCCAACGAGAAACTCGGCTTCAAGCCCGATCTGCGCGAGTACGGCATCGGCGCGCAAATCCTGGTTGATCTCGGTCTCCACAGCATCCGGTTGCTCACGAACAATCCGCGCAAGGTCGTCGGCCTCGAAGGCTTTCACCTCAAGATCACCGAGCAACTGCCGATCGCGATTGCGCCCACCGCCCACAACGCCCGGTATCTCGCCACCAAAAAGGCCAAGCTCGGCCACAAACTCTGATCCCTGCTTATGCTCCGCGCCCAGAAATCTGTCACCACTGTCTCCGCGGCCGGCTTGCGCTTCGGCATTGCCGCCGCCTGCTACAACACCGAACTGGCCGACGCGCTGGTGGAGAATTGCCAGGCCACGCTGCTGGCCGCGGGTGCCCGGCAACCTGATATCCGCGTGCTGCGCGTGCCCGGCAGCTTTGAAGTAACCGCCGCCGCCGCCCACTTGGCCGGCAAAGGCCGCTGCGATTGCGTGATCGGTCTGGGCATCCTCCTGCAGGGCGAGACCAGCCATGCCCATCACATCGCCGACGCCGTTGCGCATGGCCTGACTACAATTTCTATCCAACACGGCGTGCCGACCGTTTTCGGAATCGTCACCGCCAACAACCTTCAACAGGCGCGCGTGCGTTGCCTCGGGACCCGCTACAACCG
>JBFZFE010000170.1:0-12735 GCA_041306525.1 Verrucomicrobiota bacterium
GCCGGTGGCTTGTGAAAGATTGCGGACATGAAGATTGAAGCACTGCACATCGGCATGCCGGTCCGCCATCCGCAGCACGGACTCGGCACCGTCAAGAGCATCGGCGAACACAGCGCCGAGATTCAGTTCATCGACGGCACCAAGAGCATCGCGCCCGCGCAATCCGATCTCCAGCCCGCCGAGGCGACCGTCACGGTCACCGGGCTGAGTGTTCCACTCGCGCAGTTCGTGGAACAGATCACCGCCGCGGTCATCGACGAGCTCGGCATCGAGAAAGCCGATCAGTTCGCCGAGTTGCTCGCCGCCCGTTGGCACAACGGCAAACTGATGTTGCACCCCGCCGACACCAGTCTCCAGCCCAAGGAAGTGCCGTTGGAGGTGTTCTTCCACAAGATCGTGATGTTGCGCAACAACCTCCGGGTGCTGGAACAGAAGGTCAACGGTCACGAGAAGTTGACCGATGCCGACAAGGTCGAGATGCAGCAGTACATCACGCGCAGCTACGGCTCGCTCACGACGTTCAACCTGCTCTTCAAGAACAAGGCCGACCAGTTCGGCGGCGCGTAGCAGCGAACTCTGGACAGATTCCCCGTCATGCGGCAGCATCGGCCGAAATGAACTCCCAGCAGCCACTTCTCATCGGCATGGACTTTGGTGGAACCAAGAAGGCCGACGGCGTGATCGCCGCTTCGAGCCAGCAACCGCTGGTCAAGACCCGCCGTTACCAGACCAAGAACATGACCGCCAACGCCGAGTTGCTGGAGGAAACGCGTCGCTCGCTGCGCGAATTCGGCGCCACGCCCGGCAACTGCGTCATCGGCATCTCCGCGGCGGGCGCGATTGACCGCGACGCGCTCTGCATCCTGCACTCGCCCAACACCAAGATTCCGCCGCCGCTCGATTTCGCGGCCCAGCTCCGTCGGGAAGGTTACCGGGTGGCCATGGGCAACGACCTCGCGATGGCCGCTTACGGTGTCGGCAAGCTCGGCGACGGCAACGCAGTCGTGATCACCTTCTCCAGCGGCATGAATACCGGCGTGATGGTCAACGGCCAGATCCTCGAATCCGAAACGGGCCACACCGCGTACCCGTACGCGCAGGACTGGACGTGGCAGACACCCCCGGTCTGCAAATGCCCCGGTCCGGCCGACAAGAAATGCACCGAGTCGTTCGTGTCCGGTAACGCGGCCGGTAAGATGTTTCGCGCCGCGTTCCTCGACGGTCAGGTTCGCCCCGACCATCCCGCCTTCCGTCACCTCATCCAGAAGATGAACGAGGAAGGCGCCGCAGGCGCGCCGTTCACGACCGCGGACCTGTTGCGCCCGGAGCGTCGCGACAAAATTCTCGACCAGATCGCGTCCGAATCGGTCTACGCCGCCCACGCGCAGGCACCCGACGAAGTAACCGAACGCATTCGTGCCATCCAGGAACGCGCCATCGCCTACTGCCTCAAGGATGCCGCCCTGCACTACGGTCGCCAAAAGATCACGCTCATCGGCGGGATGACGCATTGGTGGGAATCGCTGTTCGTCCCCGCCATCCAACGCGCTCATCGCGAAGGTTCCGCCATCCTGAGCATGCCGGTCGTGGAGAAATGTCCGCACCCCGAGCCCTGCCTCGTCGGTGCCGCGCTCTACGCGCAAGACAAGTTCGGCGCGGGCCGGTAAAGAAACCAAGTCGTCGTGCTATTGTGGCGCCCATGAAGAAACGTTTCCCGCTGTTTGTGGTGTTCCTCGTTCTTGCCGCCGCGAGCTTTGGCTATGCCCGGTATCATTATTTGCAGCGCAACACCGTTGCCATCGGCATTGGCAGCAAGACCACGCGCCTGACCAATCCGCTGGCCGACGACAAGTTGTTCGGCAACTGGGTGAAACAGGAATGGCCCTTTGCCATCGCCATCCCCTCTGCCCTCCTCGCGGTCGGCTTCGTGCTGGCCGCCAAGAAATAGCGCCGCGCCCCCTGGACGAATCGGGGCTGGCCTTGCCGGCGGTGGAATCTCGCCTACGGTTTTTCTCATGAGTCAACGGCTGCGAGCAGAACGTTGCGGACGCGTCACCGGCTTCACGTTGATCGAGTTGCTGGTGGTGATCGCCATTCTGGGCATTCTGGCTTCGCTGTTGTTACCGGCCTTGAGCCGCGCCCGCGAACGCGCCCGCCGCAGCACTTGCGTCAACAATCTGCGGCAATTCATCCTCTCCTGTCACATGTACGCAGGCGACCATGACGACTGGTTGCCCGCGGCCTATCTGGATGTGGGCGGCAGCTCGAATCAATGCACGGCCATGGTCGCCGACGAGACCCGGTCGGTGCTGTTGCGCTACTGCCAGAGCCCGCGGCTGTTGGAGTGCCCGAACTTGGGCGCGCAGTACACGCCCTACAGTTGTGTCCGGCAAAACGACGGCTGGTGGAACAGTTTCTGGAACGGTTACGTGCTCGGCTACCATTACCTCGGCGGCCACGACAACTCACCGGGTGCGCCCTGGTCCAGCGCCACCGGCACCAACTGGATCGCCCCGCGCCGCCTGGGCGACGACCCGCGACTGGTATTGGTGGCCGACCTCAATGGCTCCGGCTACGGCGCGGTCGCCCCGCATACCGGCAGCGGCCTGCGCTTCGACAGCAGCAGCAGTTCCAGCGCGACCCCCGCCAGTCTTGGGGCCGAAGGCGGCCACGTCGGCTTCCTGGATGGCTCAGTTGCCTGGCGTCCCCTGCACCAGATGCCCACCTATCCCGCCACGCCCAACAACGAAGCCCAAGGACGCTGGTAGTTGCTGGCCCGCCGAGAATCTGCTGCCATTGGGGTGTAATCTCGGCTACCTTGAGCACATGAACATCGCCGCGCTCATTGACCATACCTTGCTCAAGCCTGAGGCCACCAAGTTGGACATCGAGCGTCTCTGCCGGGAGGCCAAGGAACACGGGTTCTGGTCGGTGTGCGTGAACCCGTTCTATGTGCATGAGGCGGCGGCGTTGTTGCGCGGCACACCCGTGAAGACGGCGAGCGTGGTCGGTTTCCCTCTCGGCGCCAATCACAGCCGCATCAAGGCGCAGGAGGCGCAAATCGCCATCGGCGACGGGGCGGGCGAAATCGACATGGTCCTGAACATTTCGGCGCTCAAGAGCGGGGACTTCAGTTTCGTGGGCAACGACATCTCGGCGGTCGCCCGTCTGTGCCGCGAGCACGGGGCCATCTGCAAAGTCATCCTTGAGACCTGTCTGCTCAACGAGACCGAGAAGACGCGCGCCTGCGAGCTTTGCGTCGCGGCGGGCGCCCACTTCGTCAAGACCTCCACCGGCCTGAGCACGGGCGGGGCGACGGTCGCGGATGTGGCATTGATGAGCCGCTTGGTCAAAGCTCACGGCATCGGCGTGAAAGCGTCCGGTGGAGTTCGCACGCTGGCTGATGTGGAGGCAATGGTCGCGGCCGGCGCCACCCGCATTGGCACCAGCGCCGGCATCAAGATCCTCCAAGAAGCCGCTGGCAAGCGCGTCACGCCAAGCGACGCGGGTTACTGATTCGTTACAGCCACTTGGCGATTTTGTCGCGGTTCTTGGTGTACAAGAATGCCATCACCAGCAGGATGACGCCCAGGCCGATGAACGACAGGATCCGGTAAATCGTTTCCAGCCGGGTCCAGTCATGGATGATCACCCGGGCGAAGGCGAACCCGAGCAACGTCAATCCCGCCAGCCGGTAAGGTCGTTCGCGAAGGGCGAACCCGAGCGCCAGCAGGAGGAAACCGGCCATCGTCCAGCCGAACGTCAGCCAGTTTTGCTCCAAGAGTTTGTAGAGCCCAACGAGGGCGACTGCGGTCAGCAAGCTTACCAGCGTCACGCGCAACCGCCGTTGCACATTCACGCTGATGGCGAGCGTCTCGCGCCGCAAACGCAGCACCCGGGCGCTGAGCAGCAGCAACAGCCAGGAGATGATCAGGTTGCTCCAGGCGTCGCTGGGCGTGCCGAGTCGGTAGCGGCTCGTCCCGAGAAAGGTGACCAAACCGACGCCAAACAGCGCGAGAGCCAGCCAGACGAAGACCGGCAATCCCGACAGCATCAACAGCGCGCCTTGGGCGACAAACACCGCGAGCTGCCATTCGCGGGGGACGAACTCGAAGGTCGTCAGGACAGTCGCGAAAACGGCGGCGATGGCAAAAGGCCAGAGGATCACGTCGGCGCGCTCGGCCGGCGTTTCCTCGGCGCGTTCGCGGCCCCAGAGAATCAGCCCAAAGGCAAAGGTGACGACGATCAACGCCAATGCCTGGTCGAGTTCGTACAACATCTTGCCGGTGTTCCAGCTGAAAAACGTCACATGCGCCCAGGCCAGCGGCAAGACCGCCAGACCTTGCAGCAGCGGCTCGCGCATCCGCCACCCGGCCAGCAACAGCACCAGCGCCTGGATCGCGAGGGCCGCCAGCCGCCAGCGTGTCGGGCATTGGCAGACCGTCGCGCCAATCAGTGCCGCAATTGCCGCCAGCGCGTACGGCGTCAGCGCTTCCCCTGCCCGCTGGCCAGCCGCGCGCGCCTTGCCCCAGACGAGCAGCCCGAAGACAAATGTCACCGTGACCAGTGCCAGTGATTGCACGAGCGTCCACTCGTAACGGAAGAGGTCGGCGTTGCCGAAGTGGAACGACACATGAGCCCAGGCGAGTGGCAGGTTGGCCAGCCACACCGTCTCGCGCGTGCGCAACAGCAACCCGATGCCGCCAATCACCACGGCCAGGACCAGCCAGGCCCACGGACGCGTGGGACGGGCAAAATGTTCGCCCGCCGCCGCCATCGCCAGCACCGTCCCGAGCAACGCATAATAAATCGCGCTGATTGAGATTTTCCCGTCGCGGCGCGCCAGACGCGCACCCAGGTAACCGGCCAACGCCGCACTGCCGGCCCCGTAGATCATCGGGGCATCCCAGTGTGGCAGTTCCCGCAACGCAAAGAGCGCGGCAAACCCATAGACAGCGCGGGCGATCCAGACGATCCAGCGCAGTTGCATCGCTTGCGCCAGCCAGAGCAGGAACAAGCTCTCCACCGCCAGCGCGGCGACGAGGTTGACGCCTTGCAGTTTGCTCATCAGGCCGAGCGTGGCGACGCCAACACCTTGCAGGAACAGCGAGTCCAGAAGCAGCCGGTCGGGTTGGAAGCGCTGATAGGCAAGCGCCGATGCCACCAGCAGCGCACCGCCAAACACGAACAGAAAAACCCATTGCTGACCGGGATGGGCGTGATGCACCAGCAACCAGAACAGGACAAAGAAGAACGCGTTGTTGAGGGTCAGCAAACCGTTGCGCTCCGTGCGCTCCATTGCCGTGCGACTGACCAGCAACCCGCCGACGGTGAACAGCAGCCAGTACAGCGACAAGAACCCCGCGCGCAGGCGGAAATCTGCATCCGTCAGGTACGCGCTCGCCATCAGGAAACGTTCAAACAGCTCAAACGGATTCGCGTTCCAAGCCCAGATCACATAGACCAGATAGGTCGCCAGCACGGCGCCAAAGGAGATGATGACCCAGCGGTTGCGCGCCAGGAAAACCAACGCCGCCACGGCCAGCACCGCGTTGGCCGCGAGCGTGAACGTGGTGACATCGCTGATGACTGTTGTCAGGTAACCGGCAAACAATGCCAGCGCGCCAAGGGTCGCGGACTGACGCCAACTCGCCAGCACCACGATGCCGGCAACCACCACGGACAAGAGCGCGAGGTCCACCCCGGCACTGTCAATAACCCGCAATGCCGGCACATGATGCAGCGCGTAGGTGAAGAAATAAGTCAGGCCCAAGGCACCGGCTTGGATCACACGCGCCAACTGCGGCATCCGTTTATCCAGCCATATTCCCACCCCGCCCAACGCGGCGCAGAACAAGTAGGCCATGGCCACCTTGGTGCCCACGCCCATGCGCGGCACCCAGTAAGCGGCAAAAAACACCATCCCGATCAACAACAACGCCATGCCGACGCGCGGCAACCAGAAGGTGCCCAGTCGCACCTCAAAAGACTCAGCCGGCGGGCTCGGCGGTGGCGGCGCAACCAGCCGTGGCGGCAGGGCAGCGGGTGGAACCACCGGCGGAATCGCTTGGGAAACAGTTTCAGCCGCCGCAGCCGGTAAGGTGGGCGGCAGTGGTGGCGGCACGGGCGGCGGCAAGACAGGCGGTGCCGGAATCGGCGGCGAGGTTACCGGCTTGACTGGTGGCGGCGGCTGGGCGGCCAGTTGTTCGACGCGCTGGCTGATACCGGTAAGCCGCTGCTGCATGAAACGCAGCTCAGCCTTCAGTTCCTCCAGTTCCCGCGACACGTTAGATTGGCCATCGCTCATTGCCGCTGTTATCCTCCGGGTTCGTGACTGCTGCATCGTATCAGTGCTTTGTGGCGCTGCCAAGCAACGAACCGTTGCGGGCGGTGTGGCCGACTCCTGGCCGGCAGTTCGCGCGCACGCGCGCCAACCCGTCCTATGGCCTGCCGGGCTGGACGCGCGATTGTGGGAAGCGATTTCATCGCGGTTGCGACATCGCGCCGGTGGCGGTGACGCCGACCGGCAGGTCAACGACGGTCGAGTTCACCGACTGCGTCACCGGCAACGATTACCGGAGCGAGGAACCGACCTTCGTGCCGCACGACGATGTTGTTTGTGTATTTGAGGGAGTCGTCAGCGAAGCGGTGACGGTGGAGGCAGCCTCGGATTTTGGCAAACATGTCGTCATCGCCCATCGCTGGCCAGACTCCGGCGCAGTTTTCTACACGTTGTATGCGCACTTGGCCAAGGTGGCGGTCGTTGTCCAGCAGCGACTGCGCACAGGTGAGTTTCTCGGTCGCATGGGGCAGACTTCCCGGCTGGCCGACGCGCGCAACTGGATGTCGATCGCGCCGCACCTGCACTTCGAGGTGCGCACGGCGACCGGTCAGGTCCATGACCCGGCAGCCTTCCTGCGTCATTACGCCGCCGAAACGGGCTGACGGGCCGGCAGCCTTGCGCTTCGGGGGAAGGCTGCTAAAGTGCCGCACCATGATCAAGAGGGTTTTTCTCGTTTATCTGGCGCTGCTCGCCGCGCTGCCGGTTTGGGCCGACAACAAGCTGAAACTGCCGCCGGGGGTCGAGTACGTGACCTCCGTGGAGGGCATCACAGAATACCGGCTGGCCAACGGCTTGGCGGTGTTGCTCTTCCCGGACCCATCGAAGCCAGTCATCACGGTCAACGTCACCTACAAGGTCGGTTCACGCCATGAAGGCTACGGCGAGACGGGGATGGCGCATTTGCTGGAGCATCTGCTCTTCAAGGGGAGCACCAATCACCCCAACATCCCGCAGGAGTTGACGGCACGCGGGGCGCGAGCGAACGGGACAACCTCGTTCGACCGCACGAACTACTACGAGACGTTTGATGCGACGGAAGACAACCTGCGCTGGGCGTTGTCGCTGGAGAGCGACCGGATGGTGAACTCGTTTGTGGCCCGCAAGGATTTGGAGAGCGAATTCACGGTGGTGCGCAACGAGTACGAGTCCGGCGAGAACAGCCCGTTTGGCGTGCTTTACAAGCGGATGTTGAACACCGTTTTCCAGTGGCACAACTACGGCAACCTGCCCATCGGCGAGAAATCGGACATCGAGAATGCGCCGATCGAGCGGCTCCAGGCCTTCTACCGGACCTATTATCAGCCCGATAACGCGGTGTTGATGGTGACCGGCAAGATGGACGAACAGAAGACGCTCGACCTGGTCCAGGAGTACTTCGGAAAAATCCCGCGGCCGACGCGGCAACTGATTCCGACCTACACCCGGGAACCAGTCCAGGATGGTGAACGCCAAGTGACGTTGCGGCGCACGGGTGACGTGCAGATGTTCGGCTGCATTTACCGCTCCGTGGCAGCGGCGCACTCCGATTACGCCGCACTGTCGATCTTGGCCAACCTGCTCAGTGATGAACCCTCAGGCCGCCTGTACAAAGCCGTTGTGGAGGCGAAAAAGGCATCCAGCATCAGCGGGTACGCGGCCGGCTACGCCGAGGCGGGTTTTGTCGCGTTCTGGGCCGAAGTGCGCAAGGAACAGTCCATCCACGACGCGCAGCAGGCGGTCTTGGGCGTGCTGGATCAGTTAAACGCCGAACCGCCAACCGCGGCGGAGGTGGAGAATGCGCGGACGCGGTTGTTGAAGAACTTCGAGATGGCATTCAAGCAGAGCAGCCATGTCGGGCTCGCGCTGAGCAACTACATTGGACTGGGCGACTGGCGGCTGGCATTCCTTTACCGGGATCAGCTGGAAAAGGTGACGCCGGCCGACGTCAGCCGGGTGGCCCGCGCCTACTTCAAACCAGCCAATCGCACGTTGGGTTTCTTCCTGCCGGACGAAGCCCCTGACCGGGCCGAGATACCCGAGCCGCCGAAGCTGGCGACGTTGTTGAAGGACTACCAAGGCAAACCGGCCATCGCGCAGGGCGAAGACTTCGATCCGTCACCGGCCAACATCGAGAAGCGCACCACCCGTCATGCGTTGGTCAACGGCATGAAGTACGCCTTGTTGCCCAAGGAAAACCGCGGCGACATGGTCAATGCCACCTTCACACTCCGTTTCGGCACCTTGGCGACGTTGCAGAATCAACAGACCGTCGGCCGCGTCACGGCCAGCATGCTCGACAAGGGCACCACGGAAAAAACGCGCCAGCAGATCAAGGAAGCGCAAGACAGACTGAAGGCCCGCATCAGCTTCACGGGCGGCGCTTCAGGCGTCAACGTCAACATCGAGACCGACCGCGAACATCTGGCGGATGCGATTCGCTTGGCCGGTGAGATTCTGCGTCGTCCTTCGTTCCCGGCGGCGGAATTCGACAAACTCCGCCAGGAGCAACTCGCCGACCTTGAGCAGCAAAAGACCGACCCCCAATCCCTTGCCAGCATCACCTTCCGCCGCATCACCAACCCCTACCCCGCCGCCGACCCGCGCCACACCATGACTCCTGACGAGGAAATCGCCGCCCTCCAGAGCGTCACCCTGGAACAGATCAAGGCGTTCCACACGAAGTTCTACGGGGCCACCGACGCGACCGGCGCGATTGTCGGCGATTTCGATTCCGAACAGATCATTGCCGTGATGCGGGAAACGTTTGCCGACTGGCAGAGCCCCTCCCCGTTCCAACGCATCGAGAGCAAGCATCAGCCGGTCAGCTCCAGCAGCCAACAGATCCAGACGCCCGACAAAGCCAACGCCATCTTCATTGCCGGCCTCGGTTACCCGATGCGCAACGACCACCCCGATTATCCCCCGCTCATCCTGGCCGGCTGGACCATTGGCGGCGGATTCCTCAATTCCCGGCTCGCCACCCGCATCCGCCAACAGGAAGGCCTGAGCTACAGCGTCGGTGGACGTTTCTACGCGGACGCCTTCGACGAAAACGGCGGCTTCCAAGCCAGCGCCATTTACAGCCCGCAAAACGCCGCCCAGCTCGAAATCGCCTTCCAGGAAGAGATCGAACGCGCCGCCAAGGATGGCCTGACCGCCGAGGAACTCGCCAACGCCCGCTCCGGTTGGCTCAAGGCGCGCAAAGTCCAACGCAGCAACGACAGCGCCATCGCCAGCACTCTCTCCCAGTATCTGCAACTCAACCGCACCCTCGACTGGGACGCCGCCCTGGAAGCCCGCATCGAGAAACTCACCCTCGCCGAGGTCAACAAAGCCCTGAAGCGCTACTTGGATTTCTCGCAGATGACCACCGTCAAAGCCGGTGACTTCAAGCCCGCCGCGAAAAAGTGACCCGCACGTTTCTCGATCAGAGCTGTGGCAGCGTGAAGCTGTCGCCGGTCTTCTCGATCCACTGGCGCGGCAGTTCATGCAAACGGGTGCGTTGCGCGAGGCTGGGCATTGCGGTTGGCAGATTCTGGATTCGGGCTGACGTTGATGAAGAGGTGCCAATATGAAACCGTTTTTTAATGATCCCGAGCGGGCCCGCGAGTTCTTCAAGGCGAAGATGGAATTCACCACGGGCCCGGTGGAACTCGGCCACATGCTCGACAACAAGAACGAGAACATCAACATCGTCGATGTCCGCGCCGCCGAAGATTACGCCAAGGGCCATATCCCCGGTGCCATCAGTTTGCCGAAGGACAACTGGTCAACGTTCGCCGGTCTGAATCGCGACAAGCTCAACATCCTGTACTGCTACACGCAGACCTGTCATTTGGCCGCCAACGCCGCCGTCGAGTTCGCCGCCCACGGCTACCACGTGATGGAGATGGATGGCGGCTACGAGGCCTGGCTGCGCAACGAAATGCCCGTCGAACAGGGCGAGCCACCGACGTTGCGCCAGGCAGCCTGAGCCGGCCCGCCCCTACAACGCCTCGATGGTCAGCGTAGACGCGGGATCGCAGCCGGCAACTTTGGTGTAGGTGCCGGCGGGATCGTTGCCGGTGGGCTTGGTGCCTTCCCAGACCAGGACCGTCGCGACGGTAACGTGTTGGGTCGCCTCAATCTTCAGGCGCCAGTGGCCGGCAACAGCGTCGAACTCCAAGCGCGACGCTGCGCCGGTGAGCATCTGGGCGGGGTCATCGTTGGCGAGATGACAGAAGCCTTTGCCGAAGTTGAACCAGTAGCCGTTCTTGATGACGGGAGTCCCGGTGGCAACGCAAGCCCGAAACAGTCACCACTGCTCACACCACATCCAACGGACTCTTCACGCCCAAACCGGGCTTGCGCATGACGTGAGTATAGATTTGGGTCGTGGTCACGTCCTTGTGGCCGAGCAACTCCTGCAAGGTGCGGATGTCCGTGCCGCTCTCCAGCAAATGCGTGGCGAAACTGTGCCGGAGCACATGCGGCGTGACGCGCTTGTGCAGTTGCGCTTTGCGGGCCGCCTGTTTGATAATCTGCTGGAATGTGGCATCCAAGATATGGTGACGCCGTTTGATGCCGGAGCGAGGATCATTCATCAGTTGCCGCGAGGGGAACAACCATTGCCATTCCCACGATTCCCCGGCTTTCGGGTACTTGCGCTCCAATCCCTCCGGCAACCAAACGCCGGGCAAGCCGTTTTGCCGATCCTGTTCGTACAGCGCGTGCAACCAATCGCGATGTTCCCGCAACCGTCCCATCAATGAATCTGGCAGAACTGTCACGCGATCCTTGTCGCCCTTGCCGGCCCGGACGACAAGCTGTCCCCGCTCCAAATCAACGTCTTTCACCCGCAATCCCAACAATTCCATCAAGCGCAAGCCGCTGCCATACATCAACTCAGCCATGAGCCGATTGGTTCCCTCCAAGGCCGCAAACAAATGGCGACATTCTTCCCGTGCCAGAACCACCGGAATGCGGACCTGCCGCTTGGCCCGTGCAAAATCGCCGAAATCCCCCAACTCGCGGCCATAAACCTCCCGCAACAAAAACACCAACGCATTGAGCGCCTGTTTCTGGCTGGAGGCCGAGGTGCGGTGCTGCGTCGCCAACTCCGTCAGATAGGTGCGAATGTCGTCCTCGCCGACCGTCATGAAATCTGGTCCCTTCACCGAATCGTGCGGCGGCCCAGACGCGACCAGCCAATTCGCAAAGCGGCCGGCCCAATGCCGATAGGCTTGCTCCGTCCGCCAGAGATAATGGCCGGCCCGCAACTGCTGAATCAGCCGCCGCTCCCATTCGCTTTTGCCCAGATCAGCGGCCCCTTTTGTCGGCAGACCCGCCATCACATCGCTGGCAGGGACAAACCGACGAGGCCGTCGGTCAAGCCCGACCGGCGCTGCCTGCCGCTGGCCTTCCCGGAAAAACCAGTTGATCGCCTCTTTCCACAGCGCAAACTGCGAGCCGGCCAGCCGACGGTTGGCTGTCACGTCCTCCATGAAGGCGCGGGCGGAGCTGATCGTGGCTTTCTGTCCAGTCAGCCTGCAAAACCGCAGATATTGAATGATGGCGAGCCGGTATTGTTTCTGAGGCAGCGCCGGCAGACGCATTTGGGGCAGGATTTCCGCCCACCGTGGGAACCAAACTGGTTGATCGACTTTGGCTTTTTCCATGACAAATTCCTCCGGCAAACAACAACGCGACTTTGGCTTTTGCCGGGGACGGGCACAAGCCAAAAAAACACCTTCTGATCCCGAGCCCGCACAGGGCGGATTGCTCTCGAAGTGCTTGCGATTACGCTTGACCCGTTGCTTGCCTCTCGGTACGTTTTCGCCAAGATGAAGGGAGAATTCAACTTTGGCTTTTGCCAGATGACTTTGTCCCATTAACAATGTAGGCGGATGAAGATGACCACCAGTTTACGAGAGCAGTTGATCGGGCAGCTTCGAGCGGAGGGACACGGCAAAACTGCCGACAAGCTCGACTTCATGATCCACAAGGTCGCTTGGACGACAGGCTCTGAGTTAGAGCAGGAATTTAATTCTGCGATTCAGACATTTCGGCAGACAAAGCCTGCACTCAGTCCCAAGTTGGAGCAGATTCTTTCGGACATGGGTTTCGTATGAGGTTGCCTATCCATGCAGTGCAGCGAACGCGGGCTAGCGCCCGCGTCGCTGACTTTTATCGAATAGACGAATCGTGTTTTATGGGGGGCTTCCACTTTTTACCACTCCCGCCGCACGCGGCACAGGAGAGCAACATCCAGCCCAGCGGAGTTGGCCCCGGCAGCAATCCGAGTCCGTTGCAGTCATCGCACCGGCGGGCTGTGTATCCGAGCAGTCGAAGTCCCGCTTCTCGTTGTTCTTTCTTGCGTTTTTCCCGAAGTGTTGGCATGGCGTCTATCAATCCAGAGATCGGAAGAGCGTCGT
>JBFZFE010000171.1:0-3465 GCA_041306525.1 Verrucomicrobiota bacterium
AATGCAGTTCCACGGCGTAGGGAATGGCTTTCTCGTGGCGTTGCGCGCGATGGAGACTGCGGACGTGACGGCGCAGTTCCTTGGCGAGGAGCTGGTCAGGGATCTTCGCCTCGATGGCCAGGCGCTGCGGCAATTCGGTCAGAAACGCGATGTTGGTCTCGGCCACGCGGATGTTGGGGACGTTGGTCTCGCGATAATCAAAAATGGAAACGCCATGCAACCGCCAGGTGCCTTGCCCCCAGACGGCGCGCTCCGCAAAGATGTCGAGCATCGCCGAGGAGTCGGGATTGGCCTGGTTGATGGTGACGCTGAGCATCTCCTTGGTCTCCGTGTTAAATGAGGCGGCCTGCCAGGAACGGTGCTCCTGCTCGTTGGTGTAGAAGAAATTCTTCAGGTCATGCGACGCCTTGGCGCCGCGCATCTGCTCGATGAAGGACTCGGCGCGCTCCTTGGCCCGGATCGCCCAGTGTTCGCTCAGGAAATAGGTCCCGACCGAGGCGAGCAAGCCGACCCAGAGCAACGGCAGCGCCAAGCGAGCCGCGCTCAGGCCGCTGGCGCGCATGGCTTGGATCTCGCCATGCTTGCCAAGGCTGCTCAGGCAGAAAAGCGCTCCCAGCAGCAACGACAACGGCAGCAGGATGACGAAGATTTCCGGCAGGATGTTGAGACAATACAGCAGTATCTGCGCGCCGGTGGCCTGGCCGTGCATGAACTCATCAATGCGGTCAAGCATGATGACAGTCACCACCAGGGTCACCATCGCATCAAAGCTGTACAACCACGGCAGCAGGAACTCCCGCAGCATGTATCGGTCGAGAATGCGCACGGCCCGCACAGTAGGCAACCCCTTTGCCCCATGCCAGCAAAAACCAGCTTGCCCGCGACCTTGTCACCGCATAATCCTTCGCCATGGTTACCGCTTATTTCCTCTGCCACGGCCATTGGACGGTCATTCCCCACCAGTTGGAGGAAAACTTCGCCGACATGCGCGCGTGCGGGTTCGACGCGGTGGCGATGTCGTTCAGCGAATCGGAAATGCGCTACAGCCGCCGCGCCTTCGAGCTCCAGATTCGGCTGGCGAAGAAACTCGGGCTCAAATGCCTGGTCATTCCCAGCCGGTTGGGCGGCCGTCTCGCGGGCGCGCCGTTGATGCCCAGTTTCTGGCTCGCGCAAAACCCCGATTGCCTCGTCCCCAACAATCCCGGCTGGCCCGTCGCGGACGTCAACGCGCCAAAGTTCATCAAATGGGTTCATGAGTTCATGACGACGCTCATCGGCGACTACGACCTCGATGGCATCATCTGGGATGAACCCAAGGCTGTCGGGCTCGTGTCGCAACACCCCGCCACCATCGCCAAGTGCGGCCCGCACCCGACGACCGAACAGATGCAGGACAGCTTCATCGAGTTCCTTGCCGGCCTGACGCAGCTCTGTCTCCGGCTCAAGCCGTCGCTTGCGATCACGATGTTCGCCCAGCGAACCGACCCCGAGTATTTCACCCGCAAAGCGGCCGGTATTCCCGGCATCGCGTTCCACGGCTACGACGGCAACCTCGCCCGGCAAAGCTTCTGGCACGAGGAACCGCAATGGCACAAATACCGGCTCGAATCCGTCTGGGAACGCACGCTCGCCGAATGCAAGGCCACCGGCCGCCGGACCTTCGCGCTCGTCGAGAACATGCTCATGCCCGCCGTCGCCATTCCCGAGTACGAAGCCAATCTCGCCGCCTACCTCCAATCCTACCGGCCCGATCACCTCAGCCTTTACTACTACGCCCACAACAACGAAGACCCCGAACGCACCCACGCCATCACCCGCCGCCTGATGCAGCAGTACTTACGATGAATAACTCCGTAGATCCCCAGCTCAAACGCGCTCTCGCGACACTGCGCGAGGAATACAGCATACCGGCCGGGCTGCGTTTCGTGCCGGGCGCGCCTGCCGGCAGCTTCGAGGTGCGCGGCAAAACCATTTACTACGACACCCAAGCCCAGGCGCTGCGCGGACTCGGGGCGGTGTTGGCCGGTCACGGCGATTGCCGGGAACAGACCGCGTTCACGACGTTCGGCATCATGCTCGATTGTTCGCGCAACGCGGTGATGACGGTCGCGCATTTCAAGGGCTGGCTCCGCCGGCTCGCGTTGCTCGGCTACAACATGGCGATGCTTTACACCGAGGACACCTACGAGCTGCCGGGCGAACCGTACTTCGGTTATCTGCGCGGCCGGTATTCGCTGGCGGAGTTGAAAGAGATCAACGATTACGCCGCGCGGCTCGGCATCGAGATGATCGGTTGCATCCAGACGCTCGGGCACCTGGAGCAAATCCTGAAGTGGTCGTCTTACCGCGACGTGAAGGATACCGGCTCGGTGTTGATGGTTGGCGAGGAGAAGAGCTACGCGCTGATCGAGAAGATGGTGGCGCAGTTCGCGAAGGCGTTTGGGAGTCGGCGCCTTCACATCGGCATGGATGAGACCCACGACCTCGGTCGGGGACGGTTCATGGACCAGTTCGGTTACCGGCGCGGGTTCGACCTGTTCAACGAGCATCTGAAACGCGTCGTTGCCATCTGCCAGCGTCACGGCCTGCAACCGATGCTCTGGTCGGACATGTATTTCCGTCTCGGCAGCAAGACGCAGGAGTACTACGACACCAACTGCCGCGTGCCCGCCGACGTGAAAGCCAAGATACCGGCCGCGGCGCGGCTGGTGTACTGGGATTACTACCACGACCAACAAGACTTCTACGCCGCGATGTTGCGCATTCATCGCGACCTTGGCTCCGAGCCGGTGATGGCCTCGGGCGTGTGGACCTGGGGCGTGCCGTGGTACTGGCACGCGAAGACGGAGCAGACGGTGCGTCCCTGTCTCGCCGCCTGCCGGCAAGCGGGCGTGAAGGAGGTCTTTTTCACGTTGTGGGGCGACGACGGCGCGTATTGCGAGTTCGACTCCGCCCTTGCCGGCCTCTGTTTCGCCGCCGACGAAGCCTACTCCAACGCCGGTGGCGTAGGCTTCCGTGCCTGCGCTGATCCAAACAAGAAGAACGACACAGGCAGGGACGCCTGTGCTACCGAGGCAAGGACCAAACAGCGTTACGCCGCCATTTGCGGCGACGACTATGACGCGGTGCTCGCCGTGTCCGCGATCCAGGACAAACTCAACCCGGCCATGTTGCTCTGGGATGATCCGCTGCTGCGCATCGCGTGGAAGAACGAAGACTGGCTCGCAGTCGTGCCCGCCTACCGGCAAGCGTTGCGCCAAGCCACCGGCCACGCCCAAGCGCTCGTGAAGTTCTTGCACGCGAAACTCGAATTCAACCGGCAACTCGATACCGGCCGCCGCCCCAGCGTGAAACCAGTTGTTCGCGTCCTCGACAAACTGGCCGAGAGTTTCCGCGAACAATGGTACCGGCGCAACAAACCGCAAGGCTTCGAGACCATCCAACTCCGCCTCGGCGGTCAACGCG
>JBFZFE010000172.1:0-5918 GCA_041306525.1 Verrucomicrobiota bacterium
GACCTCCGCAGCGCCCAAGTCCGCGTCATCATCGTGGCCGGTGAACCGGGCGGCAGCGTGCCGACCGTGCGTCAACGCATCGAACAGCTCTGGCCGACCGCGCGCGTGTTCGATCACCACGGCATGACGGAAGTCGGCCCGGTCACCTACGAACACAAGCCGGGAACGTTGGCGGTGATCGAGTCGGCGTACATCGCCGAGATCATCAATCCCGCGCAGGACGGCACCGGCGAGTTGGTGCTGACCAACCTCGGTCGGACCGGCTCGCCGCTGATCCGTTACCGGACCGGTGACCTCGTGAAGCCGGTAAGGTTGCCGACCGGTCAACTCGGACTCGAAGGCGGCATCATTGGGCGCGCCGACGACATGGTGGTCGTGCGCGGCGTGAACCTGTATCCGTCCGCCGTTGAGAAAGTGCTCGCGAGCTTCCCGGATGTGGCGGAGTACCGGGTCGAGGTCCGTCGGACTGCCGCGTTGGCGCAGGTGGCGCTCACCGTCGAGCCGATTGCGGCTTGTGCGAATACCGAGGCGTTGGCGCAGCGGGTGGCCGACACGTTGCGGGATGCTTTCATGTTGCGGATCCCGGTCAAAACAGTCGGTCCCGATGCGTTGCCGCGATTCGAGATGAAGGCGCGGCGGTGGGTTGTGATCGACGATCGGCCGAGTCCGTAGCGCGATTTGGCCGCTGCTGGACGTGCTCCACGCTTGATTCCGTGGGCGGCGCGTGTTAGCAGGACAGGCAAGGAGACCCAGTTACCTCATGCGATGTCCGAAGTGTGCCGGCAACAAAGACAAAGTCATTGATTCACGCGAGAGCCGTGACGGGACCTCCACGCGTCGGCGTCGCGAGTGTCTGCGTTGCGCCACCCGCTTCACGACTTACGAGGAGATTTACCGCAAGAAGCTGCGCGTCAAGAAGCGCAACGGTCAGTACGAGGATTTCGACCGTCACAAGTTGTTGATGGGCATCGAGAAGTCCTGCGAGAAGCTGCCGGTCAACACGGAGCAGATCGAGACGCTGGTGGATCGGATCTGCTCCGAGTTGCAGGCGGAGTTTGTGCGCGAGGTGCCCTCGACGGTGATCGGCGAACGCGTGATGATCGGGTTGCGCGAGCTGGATGAAGTGGCCTATGTGCGGTTCGCCTCGGTTTACCGGCAATTCTGCGATGCCGACCAGTTCATTCATGAGATCAAACGCCTCAGCCAGCAACAGCTGCATTCCCTGCCGGTCGCCAAAGGACCGCATCGGCGGCCGGTGAAACGAACCACCCCGACCCGGAAACGCAAAGCGTGATCCAACTCCGCGAAGATATCTGCTGGGTGCTGGCCGAGGATGGCCGACGGTCCTCCTTCGACGGGCCGCGTCTGGCGGCTTCGATCCGGCGCGCCGCGGCCATCAGCGGGGAGAAGGACTGGTGGCCTGCCGATGCCGTGGTCGAAGCGGTCTGGCTGGCGATCCGGGAATGTTGCGAGGGCAACCTGATCACCACGGCCGAGATCGTGCGGACCGTGTTGCACATGCTCAACATGATCGGCCACACGCGGGTGGCGGAAGGGTATGCCGCGCGTCATCAACATGCCGAGATCTGCCTGGAAGCGTTGACGACGGATGGCAGCGCCGTTTGCGAGCTGAGTTTCTTCCACAGCCTGGATGCCGCGTTGCGGGCGGCTGCCCGGCAGGGTTCATCGTCGGTGCAGGTGCGCGGGTTGCGCGGCTGTGTCATGCGGTTGCGGGGCGCCCGGCATTGGAGTCCGAGTTGCCGGCGTCTGGCCGAGGAGATAGTCTGCCATGTGCGCGAACGGGTCGTGCGCGTGCGGCCCGGCAACAGCGGCGAACTGCGGTTGCTGGTCACGGACTAGGAGACACAGCATGGGCACCATCTTTACCAAGATCATGGCCGGTGAAATCCCCGCCAAAATCGTTTACCAGGACGATCAATCGCTGGCGTTCCGCGACATCGACCCGAAGGCGCCCACGCATATCCTGGTGATTCCACGCCAGGAGATCCCGAACTTGGGAGCGGCGACGGCGGCGGACGAGACGTTGCTGGGACATCTGCTCATCGTGGCGCACAAGGTCGCCGAGCAGGAAGGAATCGCCGCGGGCGGTTACCGGCTGGTCATCAACAATGGCGCCAACGCCGGTCAGGCGGTGCCGCATATTCATATTCACGTCTTGGGTGGCCGCCGGCTCGGCTGGCCACCGGGCTGAGCAACGCTTTGATTCTCTTCGCAGACGAGCATTTGCTGGTCGTCAACAAGCCCGCGGGCGTCAACACCCATCGGCCAGACCACTTCGCGCCCGAAGGACTTCACGAATGGCTGTCGCGCCGGCATGGGGAACTTTCGGTGCTGCATCGGCTCGACAAGGAGACCTCGGGGGTCATCCTCTTCGGGCGCAGCCGGCAAGCCAACCAATCGTTGGCGCAACAGTTCCTGACCCACAAGGTCCGCAAGGAATACCTGTTGCTCTCCGACCGGCGGCCCAGCCGGCAACGATTCATCGCCAAGTCGCCGAACATGCGGACCGAATTCGATTTCGTCGCGGATCACGGCAAACTGTTCCTCGTCCGCGCCCAGCCGATCACGGGCAAAACCCACCAGATCCGGCGCCATGCCGCCGAGAACCATTTTCCCATCCTTGGCGATTCCGAATACGAAGGCACGCCCGCCCCGCGGATGATGTTGCATGCCCACCGGCTCACGTTTGCACACCCGGTAACGGGGGCGACGGTGACCTTTACCGCGCCCGTGCCGTCGGCTTTCGAGGAACCCACCGCCATCCATGCCGCCCGCGACATGCGCGACTTGCTGTTCGGAGAGGAGACCACCGCTTACCGGCTCATCAGCGGGGCGGCGGACGGTTACCGGGACCTGATTGTCGATTCCTACGGGGGACGCCTGTTTGCGCAATGGCAGACCGAAGCGGTCGATGCCGCCTTGTACGACAAACTGCCGGCCACCGCCATCTACGAGCAAATCAGCACCAAGCAGCGGCGCACCGCCCCGCAGTGTGTGCGCGGCGTGGCGGAGGAACGCTTCGCCGTCCGCGAGAACGGTTTGACGTTTCTCATCGGGTTTGGCGAAGGCCTTTCGACGGGTCTGTTCATGGATCAACGCGAGAACCGGCTGCATCTGCTCAACATGGACCTGCGCGGGCGCACCTTGCTCAACACGTTCTCCTACACCTGCGCCTTTTCCGTTGCTGCCGCGCGGGCCGGCGCCCGGACCACCAGCGTGGATCTCTCCAAGAAATACCTGGAATGGGGAAAAGAGAATTTCCGCGCCAACAACCTCGATCCTGCCGGCCACGAGTTCTTCGCTGGCGATGTGTTCGAATGGTTCAAACTGCTGGCCAAACGCGGCCGGCAATGGGACTTCGTGATCGTTGATCCGCCGACCTTTTCAACCACCAAGGCCGGGCGCGCCTTCCAAGCCGAGCGCGATTACGCCGAATTGGCAACCCAAGCCGTGGCATTGGTCGCCAAGGGCGGGACACTGTTTTGCTCGACCAACCAGCGCACCTTGGCGCCCGGCAAGTTCGCCGCGATGATGGAACAAGCCGCGCAGAATTGCGGACGCAATGTCCGCGCGATCATTCCGCAGACTCTCCCCTTTGACTTCCGCCTGGCGGAAGGGGAGCAGGCCTACTTGAAGACGTTGTGGGCTGAGCTGGACTGATGGCCAATCCCAGTGGCGGCAGGTAAGGTTTCACCACTGCCGCGATCCCGGCCAACCCGGTCAGAAGCGTCAGCGGTTTGCCCAGCGACGAAATGGTCGTTGTCGTTTCTGAGCGCGGCTTCGTCACCGTCGCCGAGGCGTAAGGTGTCAGGTGGCGCACGAGGGTGTCGGTCTGCGGCAGGCCCGGATTGGCCCCGGCACTGCCAGCGCGCAACATTCCATACAGAGGTCGTGTCACGGCAGCCAGATCACAGTAGAACATCCCGTGCGCGTCGGCCGGTAGCCCCGGGGGAATTCGGGCCGCCAACGCACTCGTCCGCGTCTCCGCCACATGGCGCGCATAATCCGGTGTGGAAGCGATGATCAGCAGGTTGTCGGTCAGCACGTACGTCGGAGCCACCACCCCCGCGCCGAGACGCAGGACCGAGTATTCGCGGTTCTGGCTGACGCTCTTTTCCCATTCCAATCCCGTCTCTTCCCCGAGAAGCGTGTTTTTCAAGGCGTCCATCACAAGGCCGACGCGGGCTTTGGCTTCGTTGTCGGTCAACTCGACCGCCAGCGCCATCGTGGGGAACCGCGCGCCGTCGCGCCACGTGCCGAAGAGCGCTGTCTCAGGCCCGAGATGATGGAAGAAGTCTTCACGCGGACGCACGCCGCGCCGGCGCAAGGCGCGTTCAAACTGCATCGCCGCGCTGACGGCGCGGGGGTTGCTCGCCAAAGCATCGAGCGACTCCTGGTAGGCACTGCCCCAATTGATGGACTGTGCGGCATAGAGCATCGTGTCCGCCGTTGTCAGGGGCAAGGTGCGCTGCCCCGTGGGCGACGGCAGAGCGCGGTTCTCCGCGTTGTAGGTGGTGTGGCCGATATCGAGAAACTGCCGGTCACGAAAGGTTGTCGCCCAGCCGGTCGCCTTGATCCGGGCGAATCTTTGCAGTGCGCTGCCGCCCTGACCGGCAAGCAGCAGCAGGGGAGCCGTCATCTGGCTGATTTGCTCCACGTTGACGAACGCCGCAAACTCCGCCGCTGCCGGCAGCCCGGCGGTGACGCCCTTGTACGTTTCGCTCTCCGCCAACGAAGGCGCATCGGCCGGTGCCCGGTTCCGCGCGCGGGCAATCACGTCCCGCATCGCTTCTTCCGTCGAAGTAAAAACAATCATCGACCCGACAAACGTGTGATACAGCTCGCGGCGCGGCGCCAATTTCCAGGCCGAGTAATTCATCCCGAGATGTTGGGCGGAGACGAACTGAGCCGCTGGATTGAGCTTGCGGAGCTGACGTTCCTGGTACGCCAAGCCCGCCTGGACCTTGAGCCGGTTGCCTTTGAGGTCGACGCCCACCACCACGCTCGCCTGCGGCGAAGGCAACAAGGCGATTTTGGTCAGCGCGAAGAAGACTTCGCCCTCCATCATTGCCAGCATTTGGGCGCCGGTCTCCTGGGCATGTTCTGGTTTCATCCCCAGCAAATCCGCCGCCATCCGCCGGGATGTTTCGAGCATCGCTTGGACCTCGGGCTCTTGCCAGAGCGCGTACGCATGCGTGTTGGTGAAACCCGACCGGGCACGATTGAGATCCGGCACGTGAAGGAACAGCATCGTCGAGGCGGGGAGCAGTTGTGTGGCTTGCCGGGTTGGGCCGGTCCGTTGGTAGGCCCAGACGAGCAGAACCACCGCCGCGAGAACAGCGACCGCAATCAAGATCCAGATGTTACGTTTCATAGTTGTTGCACAATTTCGCGCGATGCTATGCCCCGGGCAAGGAGTGGACAAGAAAATAGGCTGGGCCGGTCAGTTGTGCTGTTTCAAGCATGTCAGCTTCGGCAACCGCTGTTTTTGTTTCAGCACGGCGCTGAAAAGGTCGCCTTTGGTTTTGACCCGCTGGAGGATGGCTTCCGCAAGGAATTTGAGTCGATCGGGGCTGTTGTGCTTCAGGGCGCGGCTGACTTCGTCCCACGTCAAGGCAGTCGAGACGGTCGGCTCCTCCTTGGCGCGCAGGGAGTAAACGTTGACCGTCGTCTTGTGGTCGTCGTTCTGGCTCCAGTCGATGAACACTCTGCCGCCGCGGAGGGCTTTCGACATCTTGGACACGATCTGTGCCGGGTGTTCGCGTTCCAATAGTTCAGCGATGTGCCGGGCAAACGGTTTTGTCTGCTCGTAGGTGACGCGCGTGTTGAGGGGGACGTACACCTGGAGTCCCTTGGAGCCGGAGGTCTTCGGGAACGAGTCGAGCCCGAGTTTGTTC
>JBFZFE010000173.1:0-5414 GCA_041306525.1 Verrucomicrobiota bacterium
TGGCAGACTTGATTCCAGTTGTGGTGAACCTTGATCCACCACGGCTCCTTGCCGAAACTCGGTTTGAGTCCCTTCTCGATGATGGCGGTCCGCAGCGTCGCGCGTTGTTCGGGGCTCCACTGGTCAAAGAGCCAGTCGTAGCCGATGGCCAAGGCGTGCGTCATCTCGGCCGTGTCGAGAAAGTGCTGGGGATTCCAGTCGGTGAACGCCGCGGCGGCGGCGAGTTCCTGCCAGCAACGGTCGCGAAACCGCGCGTCGTCGCTCAGCCGGTAGCTCAACGCCAGCAACTGCACGCGTTCCAGCACCGCGCGGCTCACCGGCAGCAGGCGCACGCCGTCGCCCAGCTCGCGTTGCAGTGGCGGGGTGCCAAGCAGTTTCTCGGCGCGCCGGTGCCGTTTGTCCTGCTACTCCTGCAGCACACGATCACCCGCGATGCGGGTCTTCAAGGCGGCGAAACCTCCCGGCCCAATCATCAGGCGGGGATGGTCTTGGCGGACGGATGGGATGTTGTTGGTTGTCATTTGCGCTCCGGCATGGATGGCCAGACAGAGGCCGGCCAGTAAAAAGGAAGGGCTCACAGCAGGAGTTCGCCGGCGGCAGGCTTGTCGCGTTGCTGGAAGGTTTTCAGGAATGATTCGAGTTGCGCGGGGGTGTGGGTCTGTTTGATCTGCTCGATGGCGGCGGTGGCGAGTTGGTCACAAGCCTCATTGCCGGCATGGCCGTTGTGGCCTTTGAGCCAACGCCACGTGACCTGATGGCGGGAGGCTTCGTGATCGAGTTGACGCCAGAGGTCTTCGTTCTTGACCGGCTCCTTGGTCGAGGTGCGCCAACCACGGCGTTTCCAGCCCGGCAGCCATTGCGTGATGCCGCTGCGCACGTACACGGAATCGGTGAACAACGTCACAACGCAAGGCTCCTTCAAGGCGCGCAACGCCTCGATGGCGGCTTGAAGTTCCATCCGGTTGTTGGTGGTGGCCGGCGCGCCGCCGCTGAGTTCCCGGCGGTGGCTGCCACTTTCGAGAACCGCGGCCCAACCGCCGGGACCGGGGTTGCCATGGCAGCCGCCGTCGGTGTGGATGATCACGTTCTTCATTGGCGGGATCCGTAGCGGCTTTTCTTCTCTGCGGTGATGTTGGGGAGTAATTCGGGTTGTTGTTCGCGGATTGGCGCATGTTGGCGCAGCCACGACGGCAGGTCCTCGATGGTGGCGAGCGCCGATTCGGGCAGTGACGCGGCACCGGCCTTGAGCAACTCGCGGTTCCCCGGCTCGCGCGCGAACACCGGACACCAACCCGCCCGCAGCGCCTCTGCCGCACCAGCCCACGTGCCGCCCTTCTGGTACTCACTGCAAACCACCACGGCGAACTCCGCCAGACCGTAGATCAGTTTGTTGCGTGCCATGGCGGTCCCAACCGAAAAGCCCGCCGTCGGCGCAAATGGCGTCAGCAACACCACTCGTTCGTCGAGCAGCAACTGTCGAATCTCCGGTTGTCGGATCGTCCGTTCCAGGCTGTCAGCCAGAAACCCCACAGCGCATCCACCGGCCTCGACGCAAGCGTTCATTGCGATGCTGTCGGTCCCGCGGGCGCCACCCGACACGACCGGCCAACCAGCCGCGGCACACTTGCCGCCAATGGCCTGTGCGAATAGCGTGCCGGCCTCATCGATGTTGCGGGAGCCAACCACGGCGATGCCGGGACGGGCCAGCAGCGCGATGTCGCCCGCGCCAAACAACACCGACGGTGCCTGATGTCTCAGCGTCTGCCGCAAGCGTGACGGGTAGGATGGATCGGCGCGCGTCATCACCCAGAGTCCGCGGGCCCGCAACGCCTCCAGCTCCAGCGCCACCCGGCCGCCCCGTTCCAGCAATCGCGCCACCCGTTCCGCCGTGGCCAGCTCGCACCCGAGCGTCTTCGCCAACGCATGCGCCGCCTGCCCCAACAACGCCGCCGGTCGCTGGTACGGTGAGGCGGCGATCTGCTTGGCGAGCTGGTTCCACTCCGTCAACGTAAACGCCTCCTCCGCCCCACCGAGCGTCGAGCACAACAACAACACCGCCCGCCCGTCTTCGGTAAGCACACTAAACCCACTCATCACGAGTTCCTCGGTGACGATTTTGCGAGTGCCAAGGGGTAAACGGGGCCGCTGCCATGTTGGCGCAATAATACGGCCAACACCGTCAGCGTCCATCCCGAATCCACGAGGTCATCCACCAACAGCACGGGACCCGGCGGCGTCTCGCCATTCACCGCGAACGCGCCGAGCAGGTTGCGGAGTTGAGTGACGCTGTTTTGCATCTCCTTTTGCGGGGGCGTCTCGCGCGTCTTCTGGATTACCGGCACAAAGGGCACGCTCAGCTTGCCGGCCAGGCGCTCGGCAAAATTGGCCACCAAGATTGTGCGGCGCAACGAAGGCACGGCTGTCACCCAGGAGGGCGACGGGTCCGGTTGCCAACGTTCCCGGACCAGTCGCGCGGCGGCCTCGACCAGTGCATCGTTGAAGCGTTGCGTCTCGTATTTGCCGCGCGCCACCTCGCGCCCCCAACCGGCATCACCCCACAGGCAGAGCACACGACCCTCGGCGGCACGGACCGCTTCCGGTATGGCGCTGTTCTGATTCACGGCAACCGGCATTGCCTGCCGGATCTCCGCCAATGCTGGTATCGGCCAGCGACTGCGCGGCTTGATGACGAGCGCATCCCCGCGAAGAAACTCCACCGCCCGGTGAGACAGTTCCGGAGTCACTTGTTGACGCGCGGTCTTGCCGGTGCAGTTCATGCACTTGCCGCAGGGCGTCGGCGACGGATCATCCAACGCTCGCGCCAGAAACTCCATCAGGCAGCCGGTATGCTCGACGTACCGTCGCATCTGTTCAACTTCCGCTCGGCGCAACGCGGTGACCTGTTCGGCGCGCATCACGTCGGGAGCCCAACGATTGGCCGTGCGATGCCAGAGTTTGTTCTCGCGCACCACGGCGTCATCGACTTCGAGCAGTTTCAGCGCCTTCTCCACGGCGCCGCGCGGGTGGTTGCTTTGGGCCACAATGCCATCCAGCGTCAGACCATTGCCGGCCTCCAGTTTCTGGCGAACTTCCTCCATCACCTCTGCCGCCGGGAAAGCCGTGCGGATGAAGTAATCAGCAATCTCGTCATCCTCGCGTCCGCTCAGCAGGATGCCAAAAGCCGTGTCCACGGCACGACCGGCCCGGCCGACCTGTTGATAATAGGCCACCACCGATCCCGGTCGCTGAAAATGGACCACAAACCCGAGGTCAGGCTTGTCGAAACCCATGCCGAGCGCCACGGTGGCAACGAGCACCTTGACCTCGTTTCTCAACAACGCCTGTTCCAGCGCGACGCGTTCTTCGCCGTCCAGGTCGGCATGATATTGCCGGGCGACGATGCCCGTCGTTTCCAGGAATTGCGCCACGCGACGCGCGTCCTGGATGGTGAGCGTATAGACGATGCCGCTGCCGGGCAGCTTCGGCAACATCTGCGCCAGCCACGCGAGCCGCTCCGCCTGATCGTCGAGACGGATGTTGAACAGCTTGAGCGACGGCCGCACCAACGGCCCGCGCAACGTTGTCAGGCCGACAATCTGCGACTCGACATCGCGCACGACGCGGTCATTGGCGGTGGCGGTGGTGCACAACACCGGCACGCCTGCCGGCAAGTGACACAGCACACGCACGATGCGCCGGTAATCAGGCCGAAAATCATGACCCCAATCCGAAATGCAGTGTGCCTCGTCGACAACGAACAAGCCGATGTGCCCTTGGATCAACGGCAAGAGCTTCTGCAGGAACTCGTGGTTGCCGAGGCGCTCGGGCGACACCATCAACAGGTCGCATCGGTTCTCGCGCAAAGCCGCTTCCGTTGCCGGCCAGTCGTCGAAGTTCTCGCTGTGGATCGTCGCCGCCCGCACGCCGAGTCGTTCGGCCATCGCCAACTGGTTGCGCATCAGCGACAGCAACGGACTGATCAGCAAGGTCGGTCCCGCGCTCGCGTCGCGCAGCAGCTTGGTGGCGAGGAAATAGACGATGCTCTTGCCCCAGCCGGTGCGTTGCACCACGAGCAGCCGTTTCCGTTCCCCGGCAATTGCCGCAATCGCTTCCCACTGCCCATCCCGAAACTCTGCGCCGGGTCCGAGCATCTGCCGCAACAACATCTCTGCTTGTTCACGCTTCATCACAAATAGTTCTCCCAAACTGACTCACTGGCGGCACATTCCAAGCGGAGTTGTCAGGAGATTTCAACACGGAAGTTCGTCCATCTGACACAGACCTGAAAGAACTGGCACAACTGGGTTTCCTTGTCGCGGTCGGTGACGGAGCGCCCTTTGAAAGCAAGGATGTCCATGATCTCGTTGCCAATTGTGGCGAGTCTTGGTCGGCCGCGCGCGGGTGTGTTACTGTGCCGACATGAGCAACGTCGTGGTTGAGGTGCAGAACTTGCGGAAGGAATTCAACAGCACGGTGGCCATCGCGGACGTGTCCTTTCGCGTGCCGCGCGGCGAGATCATCGGGCTGCTCGGGGCGAACGGGGCAGGCAAGACGACGACGATCCAGGTGTTGCTCGGGCTGACGACGCCGACCAGTGGCGTGGTGCGGATGTTCGGCCAGGACATGGAACGCAACCGCGTGGCGATCCTGCAACGCAGCAATTTCTCCTCGGCGTACACGGCCTTGCCGGCCAACCTCAAGGTCCGCGAGAACCTCTACGTCTTCGCCAAGATTTACGGCGTGCGTGAACCGCAGCCCAAAATTGCGCGCCTGCTGGAAATGTTTGAGATCGCCCACCTGCGCGACAAGGTTACCGGCCATCTCTCCTCGGGGGAATCCACCCGCGTAAGCCTCTGCAAGTCGCTGCTGAATGATCCCGAACTGCTGTTGCTCGATGAACCGACGGCCAGTCTCGACCCCGACATCGCCGACAAGGTGCGCAAACGGCTGCGCCAAATCCAGCGGGAACAGCGCATCACGATGGTTTACACCTCGCACAACATGCGCGACGTCGAAGAAGTCTGCGACCGGGTACTGTTCATGCACAAGGGACGCATCATCGCCGAAGGCACGCCCGCCGAGGTGGTCGCCCAGTTCCAGCAGAAATCCCTGGAAGACGTCTTCATCCGCGTGGCGCGCAGCGGTGATTTGCTCGGGCCGGTGGATTCCCCGTCGAGCAGTTGAGAGCCGTCGCTTCTCCTGAAGATAAAAGGGGCCACGGCTTTTGACCGTGACCCCTTGATCGTTAAACGAAAGGACCAGCCAACCTATTGGAGGTTGGTGTTAACTTCCGACAGCTTGTTGTTGGCCGCCGTGCCGATCCCGCGCAGCACCAAAATGGCGACGACGGAAATCAGGGCGAGAATCAGCGCGTACTCCACAAGACTCTGGCCGGACTGCTTCTTGACGTTACG
>JBFZFE010000174.1:0-4699 GCA_041306525.1 Verrucomicrobiota bacterium
GAGCGGCTCACGCTGGTAACGCGTCTCGGCATCCCACGATGCCGGCACAACTCCGCCGCCGCGTTTCTGCGCGCGGGCCTTGTCCCATTCGTTCGCCAGAAAATGCTTCAGCGCCGCCAACAAAAAGGCGCGGAAACGTCCTTTCGTCGGCGCAACCGCTTCGAGCGCCGTCGCCGACCTTGCCGGGTCGCGCGCCGCCAGCACCACGCTCCAGTGGGTGTTGGCGAACACATCAGCGGTCGTGCTCATGCCGGGCGGGTTCCGTAGTTGATTGCCATCGCGCCGCCGACGTACTCCTCGCAGGCGCAGCCGGTAAAGCCGACGCGCTCCATCAACTCGCGCACGCCGCGCTGACCGGGATAGTTCTCCAGCGACGGCAGAATGTAGGCGTACGCCTGCCGGTCGCCCGCCAGCAGCCAGCCAATAACCGGCACCCAGAACCGCAAGTGCGCGAAGTACATCTTGCGCCAGAGCGGTGAGGCCGGCTGGCCAAAGTCGAGTGAAATGAGTTTCCCGCCCGGCCGCAGCACCCGGTAAGCTTCGCGCAGACCGGCTTCGAGATCAGCCAGGTTGCGCAGGCCGTAACCGACGGTCACGACATCGAAGCGCGCGTCGGCAAAAGGCAACCGGAGCGCGTCGGCTTGGAGGAGTTGTCGCTGCCGAGGTGATGCGGCAGTCCGCCTCCTGGCGTCGGCGGCGACCCGCAACATCTCGAAGGTGAAATCCGCGCCGACCACGAAGCCCGGCAACCGCCGCGCGATGTCGCCGGTCCCGCAGCACAGGTCGAGTGCGCGCGCAGGCTGGCCGGCCAGCTTCACAACGCGCCGTTTCCAGAGCCGGTGCAGACCGGCGCTCATCACGTCGTTGAGCAGGTCGTACTTGCCGGCAATGCCGGCAAACAGCTCGCGCACTTTTGAGGCGCGTTGTTCACCGCGACTGTAGAAGCGGTTGGTCACTGCCGCAGGGTATCAGGCGTGCAGGAATTCCTCCAGCCGGACGAATACGACGTCTCATGCAATGCAGCCGACGGGCCGGATTAGCCGTTGAAACTGCCGATTTGCCCGGTAGAATCCGCAGCTCGTGAGTATGGCCTTCAGTCAAGCGCGGCAACACCATCTCGTGTTCGCCAATCACCAAGCCGCTTTCGGCGGTGGGGAACGGGTGTTGATCGAGCAGGTTGCCGCGTTGGCGGAGTGGCCGGTCAAGATCTCCGTCGTCTTCGAGAGGTTTCCGGACCAGCGGGACATTGAACCTGAGTTGCGCGCCCGTAATCCTCATTTTGCTGAACTCGTTCACCTTGGCACGACGGGACGCTGCATGGCCTGGCTGCTGCGGCACCGGCCCGACGCCGCGATGGTCTGCATCCACCGTCCGTTCCTGACCGCCGCGCGCCGTTTGGCGCGGCTGGGCTTCCGGCGTCCACTGGCCGGGACCGTGCATGAGCACTACGACTGCGTGTTTCGACCTTACCGGACCTCGCAACATCTCTTTGCGCAGTGGATTCTGTGTTACGACTTCGAGCCGGCGTTTCGAAAACATCTGCAGACCGGCGCGGTGGATGTCATCGAGCCGTTATACGCTCCGCTGGAGCCGGTCAGCTGGGGACTTGCAGAACGCTTGGCGGCCCGGCAGCAATTGGGGGTGCCGCCAAAGGCGTTCGTCATCGGCTACATCGGCCGTCAAGGAATCAACAAAGACCCGTGGGTGACCCTTGCCATTGCGGAGCAACTCCAACAACACCTTGCCCAGCCCGTCCATGTGTTGTTCGCCGGTCAGGAAAGCCCCGAGGTGACCACGAAACTTGATGCGGCCGTGGCGCGTTCGGCCTTGCGCTCACGAGTCAAGCGTCTCGGCAGGATGACCGATAACCGACCGGCCTTTCACGCGCTGGATCTGTTTGTGTTGCCGAGTTGGGGAGAGGGTTTCTTCCCGTTGTCGCTGATCGAGGCGATGGAAAGGGGCGTGCCGGTGCTGGCGACGAGCGTGGGTGGCATTGCAACGGTTTTGCGCGACGGGCATGGTGGTTTCCTGATTCCCAAGACCGACGACCGGCAACCGTTGACCGCCGCCGCAATCGCCCGGGCTCATCTGCCGTTGCTGCCTCACCTCGCGGACGACACGCGTTGGGAAACGCAGCGCCAGCGGGCCGCTGAAGTGATCCACCAGCTCCGCGCCAACTGCACTGCCGCCACCCGGTACCGCGCTTTCTTCGCCAGACTGCTTGGCCAATGAAGCGCCGCGCTTTCGCCGCGCGCTGCATCGCACGGCAGCGGGCTCAGGAGCGTTTCCGGAAACCCCAGATCAACCAGCAGGCCAGCGCGACAAGCAGGATCAGCCACCAGAGATAACGCACCTCGCGGGCGGCCATTTCGACGAAGGCCAGCGCGCGGGGGAAGACCAGAAACAGCACCACACAGACCCCGACAACCACCACCGTGTAGAGCAGAGCACGGGCACGCGGATGAATCATGGCGTGGCGGGGCGTTCGATGGCACCGAGGGGCAACAGCAGGTTCGGCCCCGAGTTGTTCGGGTCGGCCGGCACGACCAAGGGCGATTTGCCGTTCCATTTCTCGACAATCTGGAGACGCAGGAACGCGGGATTGAGCTTGAGCGCTTCGCCGCGGACGCGAATCGCCTTGGCTTCGCCCTCGGCGCGGATGACGGCGGTGTCGGCTTCGACCTGGGTCTGGACTTGAGTGAAGCGGGCGCGGGCGGCTTCCTGTTCGGCAACCATCTTGGCTTCGATGGCGGCTTCCAGTTCCTTGGAGAGCTGGATGTTGCGGATGACGATGTCTTCGACCGAGAGGATGCTGCCGATCTTGAGCTGGGCGGCGGTAATCGCGCTGTTTTTGACCTCGGCGCGGCGCTTGACAATCATGTCGGCGGTCAACGCGGCGGTGACCTCCTTGAGAGCCTCCTGGACGCGGGGCGCGATCAAGCTGTCGAATGGGTCGCCCGCATACTGACGGAAGATCTGCACGACGGATTCCTCGGGGATGCGGTAAAGCACGCGGACCTCGACGGTGACCTGTTGGAGGTCGGAGGAGAAACAATCCGCCCGCAGCGGGACGGTGCGTTGTTTGATCGGGACCGGCACGATCTGGGTGATGAATGGCGTGCGGAACCCGAAGCCTTCGGGCAGAAACTTGTCCTCGGCCTTGCCGAGGGTGATTTTCACGCCGCGGGCGCCGGGCGGGATGATGTAACTGGCGGCGGCGCCGATCACGGCCAGCACGAGCAGGATGACCGCGCCGACAATGAGCTTGGGCAACAATGGCGGCAACGAGCCTTGGCGGTAGTGACCGCCCCAATTGGGGGAACTGGAGGAAGAAGTGGGCATGATAACCTCTATTTCTGGCGGCGTTGCAGTTCGGGCAGCGTCATCAGCACGTTGCCGCCGCTGCCGATGATCAACGGGGCCACGCCATCCCAGCGATCGACGATCTGGAGTTCGACAAACGCGGGATTTTCCTTGAGCGCCTCGCCGCGAATGACGATGGACTTGGCTTCGCCGGTGGCTTTGATCACGCCGGTATCGGCCTCGATCTGGGCGCGTTGCTGGGTGAACTTGGCCTTCGCGGCCTCTTGTTCCTGAACCATCTTAAGTTCGATGGCCTGCTTGAGTTCGCGCGTCAACGCGATGTCCTCGACCACGATGTCCTCGACGATCAAAAGCCCGCCGATCTTGGCGCGGGCCAGTTCGAGCGCGCGGGACTTGATCAATTCACGGTTCTTGACGATCTGCTCGGCGCTCTGCTGGGCGGAGGCTTCCTTGAGCGCCTCTTGCACCCGCGGCGCGATCAGGTTCGGAAACGGCGCGCCGCTGTAGTTCTGGAACAGTTTGACGACCGAGCTCTCCGGGATCCGGTAAAGCACCCGCAAAACCACCTCGACCTGCTGCAAATCCGAGGAGTAACACTCGGCGCGTTCCTCAGCGGTCTGCTGGCGAATCGAGACCGGCACAATCTGCGTGATGAACGGCGCTTTGAAGCCGAATCCCTCCGGCTTGTACGCGGGGGAAACCTGCCCCAGCGTCACCTCGACGCCTCGAAAACCCGGCTGGATGACATACGTCCCGGCGGACGCCATGATGATCGCAACGAAAATCAGAATCGCGATCCCGACCAATCTGGCAATGTGTTGTGGGTTCATAATGGGTAACGGGCGCTACCTTACCGGTGAAGACTCCGTTGGCAATCAAAATCGGCGTTTCAAAATCGGCGTTTGCGGTGAGGGACAATGAAGCGTGTTTGGTCAGCGGAGGCCGAGTTGTTCAAAGCGGACGTAGAGTTCGCGGCAGATCCAGGCGTCGGCGGCGGCGTAGGCGATTTGTTGGGGGCTGAGCTGGGGGCGGGACCAGTTGGAGGTTTGCTGGCCTTTGGGCAGGCGCAGGCCGAAGAACAGGGCGGCCAGCGTGCGGATACCGGGTTGGCCGACGCCGTAGCGTTTGGCGATGGCAGCGAGGTCAACAATGCCGCTCGGCACGAATGGGAACACCTGTTTCAGTTTCGAGAAGTCATGGTCCAGACCGATGCCGGCCTTGGCGATGGCGTGGCTTTAGAGCAAGCCGGTCAGCAGTTCCGTGCAATCCACCTGCCGCAGTTGAAAGAGGTAAACAGTTCGCGCGGTTGCCACCTGCACCAGACAGGGCAGATGAACCTGGCCCTTGCGAAAGGTCGGCTGGGTCTCGGTGTCGA
>JBFZFE010000175.1:0-3914 GCA_041306525.1 Verrucomicrobiota bacterium
GAAGAATCGCCCAACCAGATCATCCGCAATATGCGCTCCATCGGGTTGCGCTTGGCGCCGTTGGTCGAGCGCGGCCGGCTGCGGTTTCACTCGGCGCGGCCCACGCTCTACGGCCTGGAAATGCACCTGGCCACGATGTTCAGGGAGATCGCCGCGTTTCAGCCCGCCGTCGTCATCGTGGACCCGATTACCAGCCTGCTGGTCGCGGGCACCGACCACGAAACCAAGGGGATGGTCACACGGCTGATTGATTATTTGAAAGGCGGACAAGTCACCTCGCTCTTTACCAGTCTGACGCACGGGGGCCACGCGCTGCAACAAAGTGAGATCGCCATGTCCTCGCTCATGGACTCCTGGCTGTTGTTGCAGGACTTCGAAGGCAACGGCGAACGCAATCGCGTGCTGTACGTGCTCAAAGCGCGCGGCATGGCGCACTCGAACCAAGTCCGCGAGTTTCTGATTTCCAACCGGGGCATTGACCTCGTGGATGCTTACATCGGCCCGAGCGGCGTCTTGACCGGCGCGTCCCGCGTGGCGCAGGCCGTCCGCGAAAAAGCCGAAGCCTTGGCGAACCAGCAGGAAGTCGACCACCGGAAGCGCGACCTGGAGCGGAAACACACGCTTCTCCAACAGCGGATCGCCGCGCTGGGCTCCGAATACGAAGCCGAAGAACTGGAACTGCGGCGCATCGCAGAGCAGGTGGGAACGCGCACCCGCGTGCTGAGCGCGGGGCGAACGGAATTGGCGCATTTGCGCCACGCGGATGCCGCCCGCGAGCCGGCCACACTTGAACCGAGGAACAAACGATGACAAAACGAACCGTGAAACCACCCACGCGCGATCCCGGTTGCCGGCCAACCAAGCTGTGGCAACTGCGCCTGTACGTGGCTGGCCAGACCCCCAAATCGCTGCTGGCATTCTCGAATCTGAAGACGATTTGTGAAACCCACCTCAAGGGCCGGTACGACATCGAGGTGATTGATCTGCTGGAGCAGCCCCAACTTTCCAAGGGCGACCAGATCCTGGCCATTCCCACGCTCGTGCGCAAACTGCCCCAGCCCGTGCGAAAAATCATCGGCGACCTCTCCAACACCGAGCGCGTGCTCGTCGGGTTGGATTTGCGCGACGCCGGTTAACCGAGACCAACGCCGCTGAAAAACAAGACAACCAGCCGCGCGACCAAAGCCTTTGAAAAGGCTCTGACCACCCCGCCCACGGGCAAACACATCCTGCGCCTGTATGTGGCCGGGGCCACCGACCGCTCCCGGCGGGCAATCCTGCGGGCCCGGCAATTATGCGAGGCCGAACACTACAACTTGGAAGTGATTGACGTCTATCAGCAGCCGATCCTGGCGCGCGACAACCAGATCGTCGCGACCCCGACGCTCGTCCGGGATTTCCCCAAACCAGTGCGCCGGCTCATCGGCAGCTTGGCCAACACCAACGGCCTGTTTGTCGGCTTGAATTTTGCAGTGAAAGATAAAACCATCTCGTGAATGCGGCCCGCGCAGTCGCCCAGCTCCGCAAGCGCCTGGCTGACGCGGAGGAAACACTCCGCGCCATCCGCGGGGGCGAAGTGGATGCGGTGGTGGTGGCAGGCAAACAAGGTCCCCAAGTATTCACGCTGGAAGGCGCCGAGCACGCCTACCGGGTGCTCATCGAATCCATGAACGAAGGGGCGCTAACGCTGACGGCAGGTGGGATGATTCTGTACGCCAACCGACGTTTCGCCATGATGGTCAAATGTCCACTGGAGCAGGTGACGGGCTCCACCTTTCAGCGCTTTCTCACCACTACCGATCAAACAGCGCTGCGAACGCTCCTGCAACAGGCGGCTGAAGTCGGCGCCACAATGCAGGTGGTTCTGCACGCCGGCGACGGTTCGCAGATGCCGGTGCATATCTCGATTCGTCCGTTGCCATGGAATGGCTCCAAAACCGTGACCGTCGGCATCGTGGTGACCGACATGACGGAGGCCCGGCGAACCGAGAAGTTGCTGCGGGCCCTGACGCACCGCGTGGTGCAAGCCCAGGACGCGGAGCGCGGGCGCGTGGCTCTCGAATTGCACGACAACATCACCCAACTGCTCTGCGCCATCCTCCTGCGCAGCCAGACGTTGGCCAACGGCCTGAGCGCCGGGGCCGCCAAGCGCCAGGCGATTGCCCTCCGCAAGCTGCTCGGTCACGCCGCCACGGAAGTGGAGCGCATCTCCCAGAACCTGCGGCCGGGCATATTGGATATTTTGGGGCTGGTGGCTGTTCTGCACGATGCCAGCACGGAGTTCGCGCAGCGGACCGGCGTGGCCGTCAAGGTGGCCTGTGTTCACTTGACCCAGCGACTGCCTGCCGACACCGAGCTGACGCTCTACCGCATCCTCCAGGAAGCTTTACGAAACGTGGAGCAGCATGCGCACGCGCGCCGCGTGACCGTGCGCCTGAAGCAGCAAGGAAACTTCATTCTGTTGGCGATTGATGATGACGGGATCGGCTTCGAGCCGAACCAGCCCTCGGCCAAAGGAGAAGGCGGCCTTGGTTTGCTTAGCATGCGCGAGCGAGCGAATTACGCGGGCGGTGTCCTCACGATCAAATCCACTCGCCGCACCGGCACGAAAATCGAGGTGTCCATTCCCCTGTCCCGATAGTACCCCACACCTTCTACGGTCTTGTCGCAGGAGGAGGCCTTGAGCGGCTCGCCGGTCTTGAAGGACAACTTCCGAAGCGCGACACCGTTTGCCGCATGGAGGTTGGCTTGGGATTTGTCCTGAATGCTCCAGCCGCACTGATTCAGAACTTCATCAATGATCCGGGCGCGGCTCAGCGCGCCGCGAACACCTTGCTCGGGACGCATGGCTTGTCCTTCTCGCCGATGCAGTAGAGGTGGTCGAACGTGCGGACGAAGACCCGGTTGCCGCTGAAGAACGGGTAGTTGCGGGCGCTCGCCCAGTGGTACCAAGTTTCTTTCCGGGCGGTTCCGTAGGCGGCCATCTGCTCGAGTTTGGCGGCGTCGAACGGCCCGAGATGGCTGATCGCATTCACCACCAGCTTCTCCAAGGTCCCGTCGGACGCGACGCGCGCGAGCGGGACATCGCAACCCGCGCTCGCGGTCATGCCCCAAATGCAACGGCCGGCCGCCAGGATACCGTGGATGCCGCCCACCTGGCACATCCCGACCTTGGCACGCCAGTCCTCCTGCCGGTAAACGCTGCCCACCCGCCTCAGTTCCACCACCGCCTTGTCGCACTCCTGCAACGCAAACAGACATTCGCCCACCTGGAACTGGCTCCGCGCCGACAACTCATCGGTCTTGCCGGCCGCCACGATCTTGGCGTACTCCGCCAACGCGCGGCGGTGCTGGCCCTGCTTCTCCAGCGCCCACGCCATCCCGAAGCGCGCCCGGTCGGCCCACTTGCTCTGCGGGAATTCCGTCAGCAACATCTCATACGCCTTCGTCGATGCCGCCCACTGGCTCAGCAGTCCTTCCGTTTCGCCCCAGCGCAACAGCCCCGATTCACGCAGCTTCGCGTCCTTCATCGCCGGCAAGGAGGCCGTCCACTCCGCGATCACTGTCTCGTACTGTTTGGCGTCGAAGGTCAGTTCCGCCAACTCCGTCCGCGCCTTCTCGACCAACTCGCTGTCGCCGTGCTCCGCGATCAACTGCCGGTAATACGTCGCCGCCTGCGTGTCGCGTTCCTGCCCCTTCGCGCACCTGCGCCAACACCGCCATCGCCATCAGCAACGCCGCGATCTCCTGCGCCGCTGTCTCGGGCGTTTGCGCCAGCAACAGGTCGTGCCGCCCCCCGCGCATCTCCACCTTCAACTCCTTGATCGTGATCTCCACCTCCCAGCGCTGCGCATACAACGCCAGCAACTCCAGCGCGGGATAACGCTGCGCATCGCACAAACTGCTCCACAGCC
>JBFZFE010000176.1:0-5652 GCA_041306525.1 Verrucomicrobiota bacterium
CGGCGGATCTCATTGTCCTCGGCGGCAGGCCGGTGGGCTGCGACCGCCACGGAGGCGGCGTTCCTGATCTGAAGAGCGGCACGGCGCGCGCATTCTCATGCAACCCATGCAACGGCACAGGGACGGAGGCCTATGCTACCGATGCGGCGATTTACCAATTGACGGATTCGAGCCATGCGGTCGCAAAGTGTAAGCAATGTGGCTGCGCCGCGTGGTAGATGGTTGCGCATGGTAGGCAATATGGGGCTGTTGGCATCCATCATATGGTGAGAGACCTGCGGTCGGGCTCACGGCGCGGTCGGGAGACCGGCGCCGAACGGAAGGGGGCCGGGGCTTGCGGCGCGGTCAGGAGACCGGCGCCGAACGCGGGGAGGATTGGGTAGGCGGCGCGGTCGGGAGACCGGCGCCGAACCGAGGAGAGCGCGTCGGGAGACCGGTGCCGAACGGGGAGGGGGCTGGGCTCACCGAAGCGTTGACTTGGGTGGGGGCGGGGCGTTAGGTTTCGGCACTTTTTATGGAACACAAGAGCCCAGAAGAACGGCAGCAGGTCAATGATTTGGAGCGGTTGCGGCATTCGGCGGCGCATGTGATGGCTTCGGCCATCGTCAAGCTCTGGCCCGATGCCCAGCTTGCTTCGGGCCCGGCGGTGGACAACGGGTTTTATTACGACCTGGAGATGACGCATCGGATTTCGCCCGAGGATTTCCCGAAGATCGAGGAGGAGATGAAACGGGAGATCAAGGCCAACCACGTCTTCGAGAAGATCACCGTGACCCGCGAGCAGGCGTTGGCGGATGCGCAGGCCGGTAAGCTCGGGGCGTGTGGCGAGCGGCCGGGGCAGCCGAGCAAATTCAAGATCGGCAACCTCGACGACATTCCCGCAGGTGAGCCGATTACCTATTTCAAGAGCGGCGAGTTCGTTGATTTATGCGCGGGCCCGCACGTGATGCGGACCGGTAACATCGGGGCGTTCAAGCTGACGACGGTGGCGAGCGCCTATTACAAGGGCGACGAGAAGAACGCGCAGTTGCAGCGCATTTACGGGACGGCGTTCAAGAACAAGACCCAGCTCGAAGAATGGTTGAAGATGCAGGAGGAGGCGAAGAAGCGCGATCATCGCAAGATCGGCGCGGAGATGGGGCTGTACGTGATCGATACCGAGTACGTCGGGCCCGGCCTGCCGATGTGGCTGCCCAAAGGCGCGGCGGTGGTCGAGGAGTTGGAGAAGCTGGCGAAGGAGACGGAGTTCGCGGCCGGTTACGTGCGCGTCAAGACGCCGCACCTGGCCAAGGAGAAGATGTATCTGACCTCCGGCCACCTGCCGTATTACGCCGAGAGCATGTTCCCGGCGATGGAGTTGAAGGAAGCCGGTAACGATGCGCCGAGCGAACGCTATTACCTCAAGGCGATGAACTGTCCGCATCATCACCGGATTTATGCGGCGGAGCCGCGGAGTTACCGGGATCTGCCGTTGCGGTTGGCGGAGTACGGGTGCCAATACCGGTATGAGCAGTCGGGGGAGTTGTTTGGGTTGATGCGGGTGCGGTCGTTGAACATGAACGACGCGCACATCTACTGCACGCCCGAGCAGTTCGCCGAGGAGTTCAATGCGGTCAATGAGATGTACGTGAAGTATTTCAAGATCTTCGGGCTGGAGAAGTACGTGATGCGTTTCAGCACGCACGACCCGAAGCGGCTGGGACAGAAATACGTCAATGAGCCGGCCTTGTGGATTCAGACCGAGAACATGGTGCGCGAGGTATTGCAGAAGAGCGGCATCAACTTTGTCGAGGTGCCCAACGAAGCGGCGTTCTACGGGCCGAAGATTGACGTGCAGGTCTGGAGCGCGATCGGGCGGGAGTTCACCATTGCCACCAACCAGGTGGACTTCGCCGTGCCGGCCAAGTTCGGACTGACTTACCGGGACAAGGATAATACCGACAAGACGCCGTTGTGCATTCACCGGGCGCCGCTCGGGACGCATGAACGCTTCATCGGTTTCCTCATCGAGCATTACGCCGGTAACTTCCCGCTCTGGCTCGCGCCCGAGCAGGTGCGGGTGTTGACCATCGGCGAGGATGCCGCGGTGGTGGACTTCGCCAGGGCGTTGCTGGCGGAGTTGCGCGCGAACATGGTGCGTGCCGTGGCTGATTGCGGTCCCGACAAGATCAATGGCAAGATTCAGGAGGCGGAGCAGGCGAAGGTCCACACGATGTTGGTGGTCGGGCCGCGCGATGTGGCGGCTGGTAATGTCAGCGTCCGGCTCCACGGCAAAGGCAACGTCGGCGCCAAACCGCGGGGCGAAGTGGTGGCCGACATTCTGCAGGCCATTCGGGACCGGCGGGCGTAAAGCGTAAAAAACTGTTTGCATTGACAGGCAGAAAGCCGTAAAGGACAGGGCGTTTGCGTGCCAGAAGATGGTGCGCGAGAGAGCAAAATGCGTTTGTCACGACTCAACGAAGTTGAAGTGCGGCACGCGTGCCCGTCGGCACGCGGCTGTTTGGTGTCTTCCCTCTCGTAAGATGAAGTCGGCGAACGTACCAATTCCCGCAAGGGTCTGACAGGAGGTCTTGTTATTCAACAGTTTGTCCGTGTAAACCAGAGGATTCGCGCGCGTGAGGTGCGGGTCATTGATGCAGATGGCAAGCAGGTGGGGGTGATCCCGACCAGCCAGGCGTTGGCGCTCGCGCAGCAGCGCGGCCTCGACTTGGTTGAAGTGGCGCCCAATGCCAATCCGCCGGTCTGCAAAGTGGTCGAGTTCGGCAAGTACAAGTACGAGCAAGGCAAGCGGGAACGGGAAGCGCGCAAACATCAGCACGCCGACAAGCTGAAGGAGATCAAGCTGCGCCTCAACATCGATGATCACGATTACGAGACGAAGCTCAATCACATGCGCGGTTTCCTTGAGGACGGAATGAAGGTGAAGGTGTCACTGTTCTTCCGGGGCCGCGAGATGGCGCACACGGAATATGGTCAGCAGTTGATGCAGCGGGTGACCACGGATTTGCAGGGCAAGTGTCACGTCGAAGTGCCGCCGCGGGCGATGGGACGCAGCATCCACATGTTGCTGGGACCGGTGCGCGGGGCCGCGAAGAAGAAGGTCAAACGGGACGACAATGATCGTGCGGACGAGGACACGGAAGAATAGGGATTTAGAAAAGGAAACAGAGATATGCCACGTTGGAAAGCATCGAAAACGAAGAAGGCCGCCAAAAAGCGGTTCAAGATCAGCGCGACCGGCAAGGTGAAGTTTCACCGGGCCGGCAAGCGTCATTTGCTCGGGCACAAATCGGCCAAGCGGAAACGCCATCTCGGCAGCGCCGGTATCGTGTCGCCCACCCATGAGCATCACATCACCGACGTGATGCCGTTCAGCCATCGTGGCTAACTCCCGAACGCAAACGATTCAACCTTACTGAGGATACCATGCCCAGAGCCACAAACGCCCCCGCCAGTTGGCGCCGCCGCAAACGCATGCTTGAAGCCGCCAAAGGTTACCGCGGCTGGCGCAGCAAGAAGTTCAAGTACGCCAAGAACGCCGTTTGGCACGGCCTGCAATACGCTTTTGCCCACCGCAAGGACAAGAAGGGCGATTATCGCGCCCTCTGGACGCAGCGTATCAATGCGGCTTGCCGGGCGCAGGGATCGACGTACAGCAAGTTCATTGCGGCCTTGAAGAAGGCCAACATTGACCTGAACCGCAAGATGCTCGCTGAACTCGCGGTCCATGACGCCACGGCGTTCAATGCCGTGGTCGCTGCCACGAAGTAAGCTCTGCTGAGCACAATCAAGATGCCGCCGCTTCCTCGGAAGCGGCGGCATTGTTTTCTAGAGGTTCGTCAGCGTGCGTTGGCGCTGGTTGAACCGGCAGACTTGCCGGTAGCCACAGCCGTGGAGCAGCGCCACGGCCTTGTCGAAGTTCAGTCCCACATCCGCGGCAATATGGGAGTCACTGCCGAGGGTGACCGGGATGCCCAGCCGGTTAGCGATCTGGAGGAAGCTGACGGAGGGATAGATCTCACGACAAGGCTTGCGCAACCCAGCGGTGCTGACTTCGATGGCCAAGCCGTTGGCCGCCACCACCCCGAGTGCCCATTCAAAGAGCGGAAGGGGATCGATGGTGGGACGCAGACCGAACTTCTTGGGCAAATCGGGGTGAGCCAGGGAATCGAAGAGCCTCGTTTGCGCGGCTTCCTGCCAGAGCGCGAAGTATTCCTGCCAGCGGTCATTGACGTCTTGCCCCTCCCAATCTTCCCGGCGGCGATCAACAGGCAACCCGTCCCGAAAGAAATGCACGCTGCCGAGAATGAAGTCCCAGGGATGCATCGCGGTCAGTTCCCGGACCCAAGCCGTCGTTCCCGGCAAGTAGTCGATCTCCAAGCCGAGTTTGATCGAGAGTTGAGGGTACCGGGCCTGGGCTGCACGGACCATGTCGATGTATTCAGGCAGGGCGGAACGCTGCATGGTCCAGTCGGTATCACGATCCGCCAAGGGGGCGTGCTCTGTGAAACAAATCTCGCCAATGCCGCGTTCCAAGGCCACGGCGGCATATCCGATTGGTTCGCCGGTACCGTCGGCCAGACGGGTGTGCATGTGGTAATCGACTAACATGGCGGCAGTGTAGTGGAGCCGGCGAGGTCCGCAAGTGTTTCCCACTCAGCGCAGTGCTTGACGTCGCGGTGGCAGAACATTACAGTGCCGACGCTAGGTCACCCGTGATGGTGATGGCTTGATGACTCAATTCGCTCTGCGCGTCATTTCCGGGTCGGCCCAAGGGACGGATTTTCCGCTTCCCTCGGGGCAAGAACTCGTGCTTGGCCGGATCAGCACTGCCGATGTTGTGCTTGCTGATGACAAGGCTTCGCGTCGTCATGCCTCCGTGTCCCTGGTCAACGGACAAGTCGTTGTCCAAGATCTTGGCTCCCGCAATGGCGTGTTGCTGAACAATCAACGCATCACCGAAGCTGTGTTCCAGCCAGGCGACCGCCTACAGATTGGCGACTGCCTGATGACCCTGATTGCGGTGGAGTTGCCCAATGCCGAACCCGAAAGCCGGTCGGGGAATTCCGAGCGCTTTCGTGGTTCGCTCCGCGAGATACCGTTGGTGGATCTGTTGCAGATGTTGGCCACGGCGCGCAAAAGCGGTTTGCTTGTGCTGCGCTCAGGCGTTGAGACGGGCCGGATTTTTCTCGAAGAGGGACGCGTCTATTTCGCCTGCATGGAAGACTGGGTTGCCGTTGATCCCCACAAGGTCTTGTACCGGCTGCTCCAATGGAGCAGTGGCACCTTTGAAATCGTGAAGTCCGATGTTCGGCCGTTTGCCAATCCGATCACCGAAAGCACCGACGCCTTGTTGCTGGAAGGCATGCGCCAGATTGACGAGACCAAGAATCTCGGGCCCGACCTGCCGCCGTTGGACGCTCACATCGCCTTTGCCGCGCCGCTGCCTTGTCGGCTCGCCGAACTGGATGACACCGACTTGGACTTCATCCAACTCGTCATTGAATACGGCACCGTGCGGCATGTGTTGGATCATTTTACCGGCAGCGACTTCGATGGTTACACCCAGCTGCTGGGGTTGAGGGGACGCAAGTTCCTCGTCGTGACGCAATCCCGCCCGAGCCTGCACGAGCGCAGCATGCAACGTGAGAA
>JBFZFE010000177.1:0-7103 GCA_041306525.1 Verrucomicrobiota bacterium
CGTCCTCCCTCGCTGTTTGCCTCTGTGCGCCAAACAGAGCCGGTAGGCGTCCTGCTCCATCTTCCAGCGCGAGGAACAGGCTTTTTTATTTACTTCGTTCTGGCAGCGAACTAACATCCGCCCTGCTTACGGTGAGATGCACTCAGACATTTTTCTCCATCAGGAGAATCCCAAGGTTACTTGGTGGATGGCGTATTGCTGCGGCCATCCTCGCCTTGTGGGGAAGCGAGCAGGTAGTGGCTTTCCAGTTCCAGTTTGGGCCATTCAAATTTAACGGAAACCTGACCCTCGGTGTCGGCTATGAGTACACCGACAATGCGAACAGCAGCGAGACTGACCCGGAATCGGAATCTCTTTGGAGTCTTGATTTTGGGCCAACCGGTACCGGTGCCTTGAGTCTGCCGCTCCGTTCAGGTGGAACCGCCTTGACCATAGCGACTTCGGGGACGGCATCTTACCAGTATTCCTTGGAGGAAAGGGCGTGGGAGTTTGATTTCAGTTCGCCGGTCTCTGCGGTTGTCAGCCTGCCCCTCTACATCCGTGGATGGACAGTAACGGCCACTGATACATTTTCATTCAATAACTCCCCCCTCGAGAGCACTGTTGTGGTGGAGGATGCCGAGGATGCAATGCAGTACAGCAATAGTGCCTCCATAACTGCTGCTCGCCAGTTTGGGAGGTTGGGGGTCACGTTTGGCATAAGCCGCACCGACAAGTGGGCGCCTGACGAACCCGACACAGAGGAGGCAGTCCATCAGATCAACTTCACGCCTTCGTTGGCCATCAGTGAGTATCATTCCCTGTTCTGGAGCCACACTGTCGGCATCACGTTACCTGATGATCCAGGGCGATCCAAGGCGACCGGGTACAGCACAACTGTTGGAGTCAGCGGTCGCCTGACACAGACATTGAACGGGACCATTGGGATTGGGTATACGACAACGCGCTTGGGCGCCATCAACAGCCCGACCACCAATTCACCAGCTCAGGTCATTGATGGTATCAACGCGGTTGCGGCGCTTAGTTATGCTCACCCGCTGCGCCCGAATACGAGCCATTCATTTTCCTTTGCCTATTCTCCCGGGGTCACAGCATTGCTCAACGACTCCAACGTCCAGGAGAGCTATTCGGCAACCTATGCACTGACCCACCGCTTGAATCGTCGGGCCGTAATAAGCCCAACGATCAACTGGAATTTTATCAGGGACCTTGGCAACAGCGGTTCGGGAGAGGCAACTCACCTGATTCGCGCTGGGTTTGCCGCCAGTTCTCCCCTGATGAACAACTTGGACGCGACCATGGGCTATTTTTATCAGACTCGCGACTCTAATCTCCCAGCTGAAACATATGATGCCCATGAACTTAACGTGAGTTTGTCCTGGCGCTTGCCGCGACGGATCACACCGCAGGTTACTTATACGTTCGAGAAGCGTGACGCAACCACCTTGGGCGAAAGCTATCAGGTCAACACGGTAAACGTAACGGTCAACTACACGTTTTGAAGGTGGCTCTTTGCGCTTGAATAGAGCCGTGCTATTTTCGTCTGCAAACCTGTAGGGAGAAATTTATGAACAAAGCGATTCACAGTGTCACCGTGTTGTTGGCTCTCGCCGTGGCAGGCTGCCAGACTCCAGACGGCCAGATGGATCGGACGGCGACCGGGGCGCTGGCCGGAACGGCCATCGGAGCCGGTACGGGCGCGATCATTGGGCATCAAAGCGGCCACGCCGCGGGTGGTGCCCTGATAGGCGGCGTCGTGGGGGCCTTGGCCGGCACCTTGGTCGGACATGGGATGGATCAGCAGCAACGAGACCAATTGGCGCGTGAGCACCCGGGCACCTATGCGCGGGTCTCGCAGGGGCAGCCGCTGGGCTTGGCGGACGTCAAGGCGCTGGCCAAGGCAGACGTGAGCGATGAAGTCATCATCAGCCAGATCCGTAACTCACGAACTGCTTACCGGCTCACCACAGCGGAGATCATCGACCTGAAAGACTCGGGTGTGAGTCAAAAGGTGATTGATTTCATGATCAACACCCCGAGCCTGTATCCGCCGCCACCAGCGCCCCGTTACCGGTACTAAGTTGCCGCTGGTGCTGGTTGCTGGGAATGCCGGATGCCGAGGGCGCGCACCAAGGCGGCTCGCAGGTCGGCGATGGTTGCTGGTTTGGCGACAACAAAATCAACCCCGTCGGGCTTCTCACCGGCGCTGTTCATCAACGAACCGAACCCAGTCAGCAGAATGACCGGCATCGCTTGCTTGATTGATTTGATGCTGGCGGCGACTTGGTCGCCGCTCATGCCGGGCATGGCGCGATCGACAAAGACCACGTCGTACTGGCCCTTGTGGAACTTCGCGAGTCCATCCCGACCGTCGCTGGCCACTTGGACTGCATGGCCTTCGCTGTGCAACAGGTCGGCGAGAACATTGCGTACCATCTCTTCATCGTCGATCAGCAGGATGCGCAAGGCACCATGCAAAACCGCTTCCGGCCCGGCCTCTTCGGCCTCCGGGCGCGGGTCCGCTTGGGGCAGACGGATGATGAAAGTGGTCCCTTTGCCGACTGCGCTTTCGATATGGATGTCGCCGCGGTGTCGATGAATGATGCCGTAGACCATGGCGAGCCCGAGGCCGGTCCCACGGGTTCCCTTGGTGGAGAAGAACGGCTCGAAGCAATGCTGGCGTACTTCCTCCGTCATCCCTGTTCCCGTGTCGGCAATCGTGATCAGACTCTGGCCATCGTCAACATAGGTCCGCAGGGTGAGGACGCCTCCTTGGGGCATTGCGTCGACGGCGTTGATGATGAGATTGGTCAGGGCTTCGCGAAGTTCGGCACTGTTGCCGGCGACGGGGGGTACGGTTTGCAGTTCCGTCTGCACCTTGACGGTGATGCCGTTGGCTTGAGCCTGCGCCTGCCAGTGTGGTTGCGTCAGCGAAACAGCCTGTTCGACCAGGTGACGCAAATCCACTGCGGCAAAAACTTCGCCCTCTTCGCGGTGCCGATAGAACTCACGTAATCGGCTGACCACCGTGCCGGCATCCTTGGCGGCGGTGTTCATCATCGACAGGTACCGCCGTGTTTTCTCCCTGTCATCGAGCAGTTCGGGGCGGTGCAACAGCAGTTCACTGAAGCCGAGGATGGCGGCGAGGGCGTTGTTGAAATCGTGGGCGATGCCGCTCGCCATCGTGCCCAGCGCGCTGAGGCGTTCCTGCTGGACCACCTGTGCCTGGGTGGCCTTGAGTTGCTCCAGGACGGTTTCCAGGCGGCGGTTGGTCTCCATCAGGGATTGCTCGGCCTGCTTGCGCTCGGTAATGTTTTCCACCGTTGCCACATTGCCGCGCAAATCGCCTTTGTCGGAGACCATGCGGGATGAACGCAAGTGCACCCAGATCAGCTTGCCGTCGGGTCCTTGCAGGCGGAACTCGCTGGAGTGCTCCCGGCCCTCGCGAACCGTTGCTTCCCACTCGTGATGCACTCGTTCATGATCATCCGGGTGGACGCATCGCATCCAGCCTTCGCCCAGGCTTTCCATCAGGCTGGTGTTGAAAATGGCCCGGCATTGCGGATTGCTGTAGATGCAACGGCCATGGACATCGGTCAGGAAGATGCCAAGGGGTGAACAGCCGCTCAGCGAGCGGAACAACTCCTCGCTTTCCTGTAAGGCCTGCTCGGTGCGCTTCCGCTCGGTGATGTCGCGCACGAGGGTGCAAACCAGATTGCGGCCACTGTAGGAGATGACCGAAGCGGTGACCGAGACGATCAGGAACGTCCCATCGCGCCGACGATACCGCCGTTCCGTGTTGATCGGCTGATGATCGACCGTCAGTTCGGCCAGGCGCGCATCGATGTTGCTGCGTTCGTCCACGACAAAATCGTAGATGGTGAGGTCGAACGTTTCTTCGGGAGCGAATCCGAGCATCCGGCGGAAAGCCGCGTTGGACTCCACCACTTTCTTGCTGGCGGAGTCGACCATGTAGATGCCGTCGGCGGACTGTTCCACGACGGCCCGGTAACGCTGTTCGCCTTCCCGCAGCGTCATCTCCGTGTGTTTGCGCTCGGTGATGTTGCGGATCAGCGCCACGACCTGGCCGTTGGGCAACGCGGACAGGCGTGCCTCAAAAAGTTCCTCATCTGCGACCGTTCCGCAGGCATATTCCAAGGTCACCAACTCCTTGGTGCGGCCTACTTCCTCAATGCTTTGGTGCCACCGTTGCGCTATCGGCGGGGAGAAGACCTCGGCGATACACTTGCCGGTCAGCTCGGCGGTCGGCGAGGGCAGCTGACATTGGTTGCTGGCGTGCGCGTCCAGAATCTTGCCGTCGGCCTCCAGCCGCAGAAAGGTGTCCGGCAAGGCGCGCAACACGGCGCCGAGCTCGGAGCTCTTCTGCTGGATGTGCGCCTCGGCCAGCTTGCGCTCCGTGATGTCGCGCACGTGCAGCAACAGTGCCGGCTGGCCGTTGTACTGGATCTGACTGGTGGCCAGTTCCACCGGGACCGAGACGCCGTCACCGCGCAGGGAATAGCCCTCGGCGTGCGAGAGATCCGCACTGGCCAGCTTGGCGAATTCACGCAGGGCGGTCTCGCGGTGCTCGGGCGGAACAAGGTCAATCGCATTGGCGCCGACCAGTTGCTCGCGACGCAAACCATGCAGACGGCAGGCGGCTTGGTTGACGTCAAGAATGTTCCCGTGCAGGTCCTCGACGAAGATGGCGTCGGGAGAATTGTCGTACAGGTCGCGCAGGCGGCGTTCACTCTCCTGCATGGCGCTTTCGGCATGGCGGCGGTCGGTCATGTCGCGCGCAATCCCGAGGATGCCGACAACTTGGCCGTCACGAATTTGCGGGGTGGCCGAAATCTGGGCAGTCAACAGCTTGCCGGTGCGGGAGATGATCTCCAGTTCGAACACCGGCGGGCGCTCGCCCTTTTGCACCCGTGCCAGCATCGCCTCGGCCACCGGCAGGCTCTGCGCGTCCACCAATGGCGTGAACGGTTCATCGAGCCAGGCGTCACGCGGCCAGCCAGTCAGTGTCTCAAAGGCTGAATTCAATGAGGCGATCCGCCCCGCGGGCGTGAGCGTAAAAATGGCGTCCTGCGCGGCTTCCACCAGGCTGCGGTACTGTTCTTCTGACTCGCGCAACACCTGCTCGAAGAGCTTGCGCTGGGTCACGTCCTGCTTGATCGCGATGAAGTGGCTGACCTGACCATTTTCGTCGCGCACGGGCGTGATGGTCTGTTCCTCAGTGTAGAGCGCGCCATCCTTGCGGCGGTTGATCATCTCGCCCTGCCAGATCTCGCCGGCGAGGATGCGTTCCCAGAGATTGGTGTAGAAGCTGTCGCTGTGGTGGCCGGAGCGCAGCAGGTTGGTCTTGTGTCCGACCACTTCGTCGTAGGTGAAACCCGTCAGGCTCGTGAACGCTGTATTGACCCACAGAACCGTGCCGTGGCGGTCCGTGAGGACGACGCCATTGGCGGCCGCCTGCAATGCCATGCCATGCAGCCGCAGTTGCGCCTCCGCCCGCACCCGGTCGGTGATGTCGGCGAGCACGCTGACAATGCCGCAGATGGCGCCCTGTTGGTTCAACAGCGGCGCGTTGGAAAGCAGCACATCAATCGGCTCGCCGTTCTTCTTCTGCCGGCGCAATTCCAAATCGGAGAACGTTTCGCCCCGCAACGTCGCCGCCCGGATGGCTTGGGACTCGCTTTCCTTGCCCAGGGGAATGAAGGGAATGTCCTTGCCGATCGCTTCCGCGGCGGTCCAGCCGAACATCCGTTCCGCACCTTGGTTCCAGATCGTGACCTGTCCCTCGGTGTTCACCACGATGATGGCCAGCGGGGTGGCGCGCATCAACGCATGCAGCATCTCCTGCGTCGGCGCGCCTGTTGTCGTCAACGCTTCTGTGATTTGGGGAGTCATCGACCGCTTTCTGAAACAAAACCGCGCAGGAGAATGGCAAAATTCCGTCGCGTTGGCGAGCGGAATTCAGTAACTTGCCGCCCCATGCAGGGCCTTTACACCGCGTTGTACAGCCTCGGGTTCATTGTGCTGACCCCGCTGTTCCTCTTCAAAATGTGGAAACGCGGCAAGTATCGCGAGAACTTCGCGCAACGCTTTGGCCGTTACAGCCCCGCCATCCGTGTCCGCCTCGGTCGCAAAGACAACCCACGCCTTTGGCTCCAAGCCGTCAGTGTCGGGGAAGTCAACATCGCCCATCGCTTCCTCGCCGCTCTGCGTCAGAATTTCCCCCAGCACCGGCTGGTTCTCACCACCACCACTTCCACGGGCTATGCCTTGGCGCGCGAACGGTTGCCCGCGGACGTTGACCTGCTCTATTTCCCACAGGATTTCCCGTGGACTGTCCGCCGTGCCTACGATTTGATCCAACCGGATGCGGTCATTCTCCTGGAAGCCGAGCTCTGGCCCAACCATATCTGGGCCGCGGCCCGCCGCCAGATACCGGTGTTCCTGGTCAACGCCCGCATGTCACCCCGTTCCGCCGCCCGCCACCAAAAGTTTCGCTGGCCGTTCCGACTCGTCTGGCCCTGTCTCAACCTCGTCGGCGTCCAGAGCCAGCCTGATTTCGACAACTATCTCGCGGCCGGTGTGCCGCGCGAACGCCTCCACCTGACCGGCAACATGAAATACGACACGGCCCAAGCGGCGGTCGGGGTTGCTGCCGGCCAGTTGCTCGCGGAGCTTGGCGTGGGCGACCGTCCTGTTCTCGTGGCCGGCAGCACCCACGACGGCGAGGAGGAAATCCTCTTCGACTTGATCAAGAAGTTGCCGGCGTTGTTTCTGGTCCTTGTTCCCCGCCACGTCGAGCGCGCCAGCGAGATCGCCGAACTCGCCCGGCGCAAACAGGTCAAGCTCACCTTGCGGACGAGCCCTGCCGGCCCCGCTGATTGCCTGCTCGTCAATACCACCGGTGAACTGCGCTCCTTCTACCAAACCGCCACCGTCATCTTCGTGGGCAAAAGCCTCGCCGGCAAAGGCGGCCAGAATATCGTCGAAGCCGCCGCCAGCGGACACCCGGTAACCTGCGGGCCGCACATGGAGAACTTTCGCGAGATTACCGCGCAATTTCTTGCTGCGGGCGCGGTCATTCA
>JBFZFE010000178.1:0-2862 GCA_041306525.1 Verrucomicrobiota bacterium
CGGGAAAAGTCCGTTCGAACCCTGGCATAAATGAAATGAAAAAAATCAGGAAAAACTCCAACTCTGAAAGAAAGGAAGCGCGCTATGCGTAACAAGGAACAAGGAAAGATAGGGTGGATCCTGCTTTGGCTCGTGGGAATTCCGATCCCGATCTTGCTGGTGTTGTATCTCCTGCGCGGGTGCACCTGAGTCAGCGCTGCTGGAAAAGACACCGGAGTGAAGAACCGGATAGTTGAGAGGTCACGTTGGATGATGATGCGTGGGCAGCGCCCTCCGCCGATCAAATGGGAGGCAAAGCAATGATCACGATTACCACGCAAGACGGTACGCAAATATCCAACAAGGACTCGTTCAATGGTGAGATGACAGCAACAAGGCCAGGCCCGGTATTCGTCGCGTCACTCAGCCTTGCGCTTGCAGCCATGACCAGTTTGGCGTTGGCCGACGGCGCTGCAATTTCGCTGAACGGCAATACGCGTGGTGCATTGGCGTGCACTACTTGCCATGGCGCCCAGGGTGAAGGCATTCCCGCGAGTGGCTTCCCTAGGCTCGCCGGACTCGATGCAGGGTATCTGCGGACACAACTTGATGACTTTGCGCTGGGTCGACGAGCCAATGCAATCATGACCCCCATCGCCAGCGCACTGAACGACGACGAGCGAGAAGCCGTTGCCCGTTATTACGCCGGGTTGCGTGGTTCGGCGAGTATGGCAACGCCGGTTCCGGAGAGGCATTCTCCAGGAGCGCGTTTGGCCAACCGGGGCCGCTGGCCTCAAGGTTTGCCCGCCTGCATTCAATGTCACGGTGCGATGGGCGCCGGCGTCGGTGCCAGCTTTCCTGCCCTGGCCGGGCAGTCCGCTATTTATCTGGAGAATCAGTTGCACGCCTGGCAACAGGGCATGCGTGCGCCCGGCCCCCTTGGCTTGATGAAAAGGGTCGCGGACAAACTGTCCGCCGCCGATATCAAGGCTGTGGCGACGTATTTTTCAGCGCTTCCGCCCAGCCATCCCACTCCCAGGAGTAAGCCATGAAGCCAATGGTTGCTGTCGGTTTGGCTGGAGGCATCATTGCTGCCGCCGCCGTTGTTATCGTCCTGATGACGCAGGGCGATCCCGACACGGCGGGTGCGGTAAAGACCGGAAATTCGGAGGTGGTTGCCACACCCGTATCCAACGAACCGGCCTCCTTGTTTCAGCCGCCCTCGGAGCAGGACCTGCCCGACGATGAATTCGGTCGGATCGTGAAACTGGGTCGGGATATTTTCGAGCAGACCCAACGCTATGCCGGTCCATACGTCGGCAAGACTAATCTTCGCTGCGCCAGTTGTCATCTGGACGCGGGCCGTCTCGCCCATTCCTCACCCCTGTGGGCCGCCTATGTCAGCTACCCGGCCTATCGCAGCAAGAACAAGCACGTCAACACCTTCCCGGAGCGCCTGCAGGGTTGCTTTGAATACAGTATGAACGGTAAGGCGCCGCCGCTCGGCGATCCGGTTCTGGTGGCGCTTGAAAGCTATTCATATTGGCTGGCAAGCGGCGCACCCGTTAATTCGAACATGCCCGGCCGGGGGTATCCGGCAGTGCCGAAACCGCCGCTACCCAGGGATTTCGAGCGCGGCCAACGGGTGTATGAACAGCATTGCGCCTTGTGCCACGGCACGGATGGCGCCGGCCAGCAGGACGCCAACGGCCAACCGGCTTTTCCCGCGCTATGGGGAGAGAAGTCTTTCAACTGGGGCGCCGGCATGGGCAACATCAAGAATGCCGCCGGTTTCATCAAGGCCAATATGCCGCTGGGCCTGGGCGGGTCACTGAGCGATCAACAGGCCTGGGATGTGGCGACGTTCATGAATAGCCACGAGCGCCCGCAAGACCCGCGTTTCAAAGGTTCCATCGCGGCGACCCGCGCCCAGTATCACGATTCGTCCGACGTTATGTACGGCCAAACGGTTAATGGCCAACTTCTGGGTCAAGGCACACCTTGAGCGAATAGCGCCTGCACCGAAAAACCCCAGTTCGCCATGTTGGCGCGCAATGAAATGTTCAAGCTCGCTGTAATGGCGGGTCCAATGATCGAAACAGCAGCTATTAAAGGAGAAGTCGTGATGAAAGGTTTTGTAAAAAACATCGAGGACATTGCTGTCGAGAATGACGCATTTCGCCGCGTACTTTACACAGCCAGGAACTGCCAACTGGTCGTCATGGCGTTGAAGCCAAAAGAAGAGATTGGGATGGAAGTGCACAAGCTCGATCAGTTCTTTCGCGTCGAGGAAGGGGCAGGCGAAGCCGTTCTCGATAATGTTCGAACGGCGATCAGCGCGGGCTTTGCCGTGCTCGTTCCCGCGGGGACGAATCACAACGTCATCAACACCGGTAGCGTTCCGTTGAAGCTCTATACGCTCTATGCGCCGCCGAATCATCGCGACGGCGTTGTCCACCGTACCCGCGACGAGGCGGAGGCCGACAACGAACACTTCGACGGCAGAACGACGGAATAGAGCCGATTGCGCGCCGCCGCCGCGAAGAGCGCGGACTTGGCCCGGCGGCTTAGATCAGGGTCGAAAAAATCGCCGCGTCGGTTTGCGCGGCATCAACCATCAAGGAAATCAATCATGACTAATGCAGAAAACACGGCACCCGAAAGTGAAGATCTCATTTACGACGCGGTCAAAGACTTGACCCAAGACGAGCTTGATCAAACAGTCAGGAAAAATGCTGCCGCCAGGAACTTTGATCTGACCGACGAACACCTGAGCGTGATCCATTCATTGATCGAACACTATCAGCGTGATTGCAAGACGCACGACTGTCTTGCCGCGCATGAGCATATGCGTTTTCTCGAGGAGGCTTACGAATTCAAGGG
>JBFZFE010000179.1:0-4155 GCA_041306525.1 Verrucomicrobiota bacterium
CCATGCGTGAAGAGCGCCCAGCGCGCCAGCGGCGCATGTTTGGCGAAGAGATCAACCGTTTCCTCGTCGGGACGACTGTCGGCGCCGACGCCGAGATGGACAATGTCTTCGCGCCAGCCGCGGCGTTCGAGGCGTTCCTTCATGCCCTCGAACAAATCTTTCCAGACCCAGGAGGTTCGCAGGTCGCCAAACATCGGGAGGGCGCCGTCGCTGACCTCGCCTTTGGCATCCACGAAAGTGACCGGCACTTCGGTGGCGCGACCGCTGCGGGTGTTCATGTTCGGTTCCCACAGGTAAATGATCAGCGCCGACGGCCGGCCGACGTGGCGTTCGTACAACTGGAGATAACGATCCAGCACGGTGAAGTCGGGTTGGTAAACATCCTCGCGCACCTTGCGGAAACGAATCATCCCGTGCTCGTTGCCGAAGTGGGTGCGACGGGTGAGCGTGATGTAGGCGACTTTGTTGCCAACTTGACCGAGCAGTTGCAGCGATGCCTCGATCAGTTTCCAATGCGGCTCCGACCAGGGAGTGACCTTGTAATGCTCCGCGATGGCATCGTAGGACTGGATCAAATCCACGTGGGATTTCCAGAGTTGCGGCATCGGCGCGAGCCAGTTGCAGACGGTCAGGTGGACCGGCACCTTCCCCAGCGGCCCGGCCTTGCCGTTGATCGTCAACGTGCCGCGATACTCACCTGCTGGCGCCATGAGCGGGACGCGCACTGTCACCCAGACCGGCTGAACGGGCGCCGATTCAGGAGATTGCTCGTCGAGGATGTCGAAGTAGCCCACCGTCTGCCCGTCCGCCGTCACCGGCGGCGCGGCGTAACGGATCTGAATCGCCTCGGCCGGTATCTCCGCCTTGGCGCCTTCGACCCTCAACCCGTCAATGGTCGCAGTGATGGGTCCCGCGGTTCGGAGCGCGGGCGTGCGCGGGCCGTTGTAACGGTTGACGATGACCTGCCCGGACCCGACGCCGTTGCGCGGGGCGACGATCTTAAGCGGTCGGAGGGGGCTGCACATGTCGCCGTAGCCGACATTCGCGGTGATTTCCTGCATGGGATTGGCCCGCCACAGGCGGATGCCTTCCAGCGGCGCAACCACGGGAATCAACCCGGTAAGCGCAGCAGCGGTGACTTTGACATCCACAAGGCCCACTGTGGACCAGTTGGCGCGGTCGCCGTCATAGCTCTTCAACCCCGCGATGCGGGCGGTCCGGTGCAGTTGCAGCGCGAGCACATTCTCGCCGCCCCGCAACAGCGCGCGCGGCAGGATCACTTCCAACCGGCGCAACCGCAAATCGAGCCGCCGGTTGATCTCGGCATTGTCTTCGCGCTCGCCGGGCGGCCCGATCCGACCACCTTCGGGCGTGGTAAACGCTTCGAGCGGGTAATCGGCGGCCAGCGTGTCGGCCGTCAACACACCCGCCGGCAAGTGCTGACGGGCGATTTCCCTGCCGTTCAGAAACACAGCGACGCCCCCCCGGTAAATCAGGCTCAACTTCAGGTCGGCGCTCGGCCCCGGGCTGATCACACCGAACTTGGCGCGCGTCGAGAGCACCGCGAGCGAGGTCGACTGCCGGTCTCCATGCGCGCCAAGGACCGGGGCGCGTTGGAACCACCAATCCGAGTCGTCGAACCCGGGCGCGAGCCACTCCGCAGCCGGCAAGCTCGTGTAGTAAAGCTCGTTGTCGCTTGCGGGTTTCGCGTCGGCCGCAGTGCCAATCGCCTCGGGACGCCACGTGTAATGGCAGCTCCAGACCGTGCCGGTATCCACCACCGAGACTGCCGCCGGCGCCGATCCGACCAGCGCGGCGACCCACAAAAAAGAAATGAAAGCGCATTTCATAGGTTCAGCCTACCAAACACCGCCGCACCGAGGAAAGCTTGCGACAACATCGACCTGTCGGCATCATGCGCGGCCATGTGGGCGGAACTCGATCTTTGGCAGTGGGTGCTGTTGGCACTCGGCGCATTCTTTACCGGGCTCTCCAAAACGGGAATTGCCGGGCTGGGCATTCTCTCGGTCGTCCTCTTTGCCAACGCGATGCCGGCCAAGGTCTCGACCGGCGCGCTGCTGCCGTTGTTGATCGCCGCGGATGTCATCGGTGTCGCCATCTTCCGCAAACACGCCGACTGGCCGCAACTGTGGCGGCTCTTCCCGTGGGTTGCCGGTGGCGTCGTGCTCGGTTGTTTCGCGCTCGGGCGCGTCGATGACAAACAGGTCGCGCGCATGATCGGCGGGATTGTGTTGGGTATGGTCGCCCTGCATCTGTGGCGGCAACGCCAGCAGACGCATCAGGCCAACGGCTTCAGCACGCAACTGCCGCACGCCTGGTGGTTTGCCGGCCTGATCGGCGCGCTGGCGGGATTCACCACGATGGTCGCCAACGCCGCCGGGCCGGTCATGGTGATGTTCCTGCTCGCGGCCGGGCTGCCCAAGATGCAGTTCCTCGGCACGATGGCGTGGTTCTTCCTGGTGGTGAACCTGTTCAAGGTGCCGTTCAGCGCCGGGCTCGGGCTGATCAACCTCGAATCACTCAAGCTCGACGCCGCCCTGCTGCTGCCGATGTTACCGGGCGCGTTGCTGGGGCCGCTGATCGTGCATCGGATCCCGCAAAAAGGCTTCGAGTGGATGGTCCTCGGGTTGACGGCCCTCGCCGCGGCCCGACTTCTCTGGTGAGTGGCGGGCAACTCCTGTTCCCGGCACGAACTTACAAACTGTTTTTCGTAAATTACACGTTGTGAGATGCTCCTTGGCAGATTCAACCGGGCGACCGGCTCGACCAATGTGTACCGCAAGACGGGCACGGGTGTGTTGGTGCTGGAGAATGTCAACTTCAGCAACGCCGCCGGCCACTCGCATTACTTTGAGATCCAAAACGGCGCGTTGCGCGAGACCGGCGATGGCCCGACCAATTCGACACAGGCCGCGTTCCTCGCACTGGCTGGCGGCGTACTGGAGACGCGCAACGACCTCTATGCGGCCGGCTATTTCAACCGCGTCCTGACCAACACCGTGCTGGGCGCCAGCCATATCGATCTGCGCACCGGCGGCGGCTGGGCTGCCTGCGGTGGCGACTTGGTGGTTGACCTCAACACTGCCGGCGTACGTGACAATCTCGTATTCAACTCCGGCAGCTTCTTCAACAACAACGCCCCGATCACCTTCGGGTCAGCAACCGCCACGCACACCGTCGAGTTCTTCGACAACATCAGCCTGGCCTCGCGGACCCAGGAGTTTCGTGTCGCCAACGGTCCCGCCGGCGTGGAAGGCAAGATTACCGGGTTGCTCAGCAGTGCCAGCGCCGCCGGTGGCTTGCTCAAGACCGGTGAGGGCACACTCGAACTGGCCGAGGGCGTCACCCACACCGATGCGGGCCCGACGTTGATCAATGAAGGCCACTTGCTCCTGAATGCCACGCTCAACACGCAGGCGCAGGCGTGTTCGTCGGCGTCAACGGTCTGCTCAGCGGCAGCGGCACCATCAACCGCAGCGTCACCGTCAGCGGCCTGACCACGGGTGCATTGGCCATCGTGGGCAACGTCACCGCCCGCAACGGCGGCACGATCAACGTCCAAGGGGTAATCACCGGCGATATCGCCGCGCAGTCGGGCGGGCTCATCACCACTCTCGGTGATGTCAACGGCAATGCCACGGTGCAGACCGGTGGCACCATCCATGTGATGGCGCAAATCATCGGCGAAGTCGCCGTCCAGAGCAATGCCACGCTGGGTGGCACGGGGACCATCACCGGCAACACTCTCATTGAAAACGGGGGCCTCCTGCGCCCGGGCACCAGCCCGGGGACGTTGTCCTTCACCGCCAATCTGGTTCTCAGCCCCGCGGCTCAACTCGACTTCGAACTGGGCGACCCGCTGGGGGTCAATAACGACTTGGTGTACGTGGCCGGCAATCTCACGCTGGATGGCGTCCTCAACGTCACCCCGCTGAGCGGCTTCGGCGAAGGCCAGTACGCCCTGTTCCTCTACCGCGGTGATTTGACCACCAACGGCACCGCCAACCTGTTGACGCTCGGGTCGGTACCGGACACAGAGCAGTACGCGTACGGGTTCGAGTTGGGCGACAAGTACGTGCTCCTGAACATCGCGGCCATTCCCGAGCCCAGTTCCCTGCTGCTGGTCGGTGCCGG
>JBFZFE010000180.1:0-4090 GCA_041306525.1 Verrucomicrobiota bacterium
GTTCTCAGCCGGCGACGGCCAATAAGAAACAACTGATCTTTGGCATTGTACAGGGAAGTGTGTTCCCCGACCTGCGTGAGCGTTGCGCGCGCGAGTTGGTGGCGCTGGATTTCGATGGATATGCCATTGGCGGCGTCAGCGTTGGGGAACCCGAACCGGAGATGATGGCGCAGGTGGACGCGTCGGTGCCGTTTCTGCCGATGGCCAAGCCGCGTTATGTGATGGGCGTGGGCACCTTGCCGCAGTTGCTGCGGATGATTGCGCAGGGCGTCGACATGTTTGATTGCGTGTTGCCCACCCGGGGCGGTCGGATGGGAAAGGTGTTCACCCGAAGCGGGGCTTACGCGATCAAGAACGCCGAAAACCGCGAGCACTTCGGTCCGCTGGAGGAAGGCTGCACTTGTTACGCCTGCCAGCGGTATACCCGGGCTTACATCCGGCACCTGTTCTGGGCAAATGAGATCCTCGGTTTGCGCCTGTTGACCTGGCACAACCTGCATGTGTACGTGGAGACGATGCGGCAGGCGCGGTCAGCGATTGCGGCCGGGAAGTTCACCGAATTTCGGCGCGATTTTGTCGCGCACTACAAGGAAGGAAAAGAAGACAATGAGACTGTTTGAAATACTCGCACTGATGCCGCCGACCCCGGCGGGCACCGAACCCAATCCACAGGGGCAGATGATCCAGATGATCGGGATGTTCGTCATCTTGGGCGCCATGTTCTATTTCCTGATGATCCGTCCGCAGCAGAAACAGCGGAAGGAACATGAAAACATGATGAAGAACATCAAGTCCGGCGACAAAATCCTGCTCTCCAGCGGCATCCTGGGCATCGTCGCCAACGTCAAGGAAAAGACTTTCATCGTCAAAATTGCTGAAAACGTGAAGGTCGAAGTCATCAAGAGCGCGGTGACGAGCCTGCTCAAGGGCGAAGGCGAAACCAAGACCGAGACCAAGTAAGGCCATGAACAAGAAAACCACATGGAAGTTCGCACTGGTGGCCATTATCACGGCGTTTTGCCTCTACTCCTTGTGGCCGCCTCATGACCCCGACGGTGATGGCCCGCTCACCGGTAAAATCAAGCTGGGCTTGGACCTGAAAGGTGGCACCTCCTTCCTGCTGAAGATGGACACCACGCAGATTGATCCGCAGGGGCGTGCCGCCGCCTTGCAGCAGTCCGTCGAAATCATTGAGAAGCGCGTCAACCAGTTCGGCGTCAGCGAACCGATTGTGCAGGCCGTTGGTGATGACCGCATCCTGGTGCAGTTGCCGGGCTTGGCCGAGAAGGACCGCAACGAAGCGCGCCGTTCCATCGAGCAGACCGCTTATCTGAAGTTTCAACTCGTTCACGAGGACAATGAACGGCTGCAGGGCCAGATGGCCACCAATCCGCGTTTTGTGCCACCCCTTGGCTGGACCAACCTGACCCAGACCACCACCCGCGAGGGTCAGACGGAGACACGCGGCTACTTGGTGCGCGTCAAAGGCCATGAACTGGACGGCAAGGCGATCAAGCGCGCTTTTGTTCAATTCGACGAGATCGGCCGCCCTTATGTCTCCCTGACCTTCACATCAGAGGGAGCCAAGACGTTTGCCCGTGTCACCGCCGCCAACGTCGGCCGGCAACTGGCGATCATTTTGGACGGCGAATTGCAGTCCGCGCCCGTCATCCAGACCGAAATCATCGGTGGGCAGGCGCAAATCACCGGTCAATTCAGCTTGATCGAGGCGCGTCGTCTTTCCAGCATTTTGGAGAATCCACTGGAGGCGCCCGTCCAAGTGCTGGAAGAGCGCGGGGTTGATCCTTCGCTGGGGCGTGATTCCATCCGCTCCGGCATTCGGGCTTCCACCATTGGCGCGGCCATTGTCATCGTTTTCATGGTCGTCTACTATCTCGGGGCGGGTGTCGTCGCCAACGTCGCGATGTTTCTGAACTTGATCATCCTCGTGGGCGTGCTCGCCATCTTCAAGTTCACGCTGACCCTGCCGGGCATCGCCGGCATCGTGCTGGCCATCGGCATGTCGGTGGATGCCAACGTGCTGATCTACGAGCGCATCCGCGAGGAACTCGCGGCCGGCAAGCCATTGCGGACCGCCATTGCAGCCGGCTACCAGCGCGCTTGGCTGGTCATCTTCGACTCCAACCTGACCACGATCATGACCGCCGTCATTCTCATCTTCTTTGGCACCGGTCCCGTGAAGGGCTTCGGTGTCACCCTGACCATCGGCTTGCTCGCCAACTTGTTTGCCGCCGTGTTCATCACGCGCGCGGTGTTCGACTGGCTCGTCGGCGCCGGCTGGCTGAAGGACTTCAAGATGCTCCACCTGTTCAACCGTTTGCCGAAGCTCAACTTCCTCGGTGCTTGGAAGATCGCGTTCATCCTCTCGTGGATCGTGATCATTCTCGGCACGGTGCGCTTCGCCCAACGCGGCGGGTTTGACATCGGCCACGGCGAGGTCTATGGCATCGACTTCAAGGGGGGCGACGCCGTCACGCTGGCGTTCGCCCAAAAGATCGATCCCGGCATCGTCGGCGGCGTGCTCGACAAGGCCGGTATCCTCGAACGTTTCATCCAGTACCAACGCGACATGGCCGGCGGCTCCGAAGTGCTCAACATCCGTCTCCCCGAGGGCGCGACGGACACGGCGGTGCAAGCTCTCCAGAAGGACCCCGCGACCGCGGGCATGCAGTTGAAAGTGCTCGGCACCGAGCGCGTCGGTGCCGTCGTGGGCAAGCAACTGCTCAAACAGGCTCTCTGGGCTGTCGCCGCCGCGATGTTGGCCATCATGCTCTACATCGCCTTCCGCTTCGGCGAACTCAGCTACGGCTTGGGCGCGGTGGTCTCGTTGCTCCATGACATCCTGATGACGGTCGGCCTGTTCTGCCTGACCGGTCGGACCTTCTCGATGCCCGTCATGGCGGCGATCCTGACGCTGATCGGTTATTCCATCAACGACACGATTGTCGTGTACGACCGCATCCGCGAGAACAAGAAGCTCAGCGGCGGTCGCGTGGACTACTTCGAATTGATCAACCGCAGCATCAACGACACTCTCCCCCGCACACTGCTTACCGGCGGCGCCACTTTGTTCTGCGCCTTGGCCCTGTATGGGTATGGCGGCAGCGTGTTGAACGACTTCGCCTTCTGCTTTGTCATCGGTGTGCTGACCGGCACCTACAGCTCGATCTACATCGCGAGCCCGGTGGTGCTCTGGTTCCACCGCAAGGAGGCCCGGGCAATGTCTCAGGCCACCGTCAAAGCATAACGGGATCCATGCAGAAACGCTGGGCCATTGCCGCGGTATCACCGGCAATGGCCCAGTCGCTTTCCGCTCAGCTTGACTTGTCCATGCCCCTCGCCGCCGTGCTGCTCCAGCGCGGATTGGGCGATGCCCCGACAGCGCGCCGCTTCCTCGACCCGCAACTCCGGCAGCTTGCCGACCCGTTCCAATTGACCGGGATGGCGGATGCCGTTGCCCGGATCCTGCAAGCCATTGATAGGAGCGAACGCATTGTCGTCTATGGCGATTACGACGTGGATGGTGTGACGGCCAGCGCGTTGCTCACCCGGGTTCTGCGCCGGGCCGGCGGCAACGTGGCCAATTTCCTTCCTCACCGGATGGAAGAGGGCTACGGCCTCAGCGCGGACGGAATTGCCCGCTGTCGCCGCGAGAACGATCCCCAACTCCTCATTGCCGTGGATTGCGGCACGAGTTCCGTCCGTGAGGTTGCCGCCCTGAAGGAGCAGGGGGTCGATGTCCTGGTGCTGGATCATCACGAGCCGCCCGCCGAGTTACCGGCTTGTGTCGCGTTGGTGAACCCCAAGGTGACCGGGCAATTGGCCACGCCCTTCGCGAGTGTGGGGGTCGTCTTCAAGCTCGCGCACGCCCTCCTCAAACAGCGTCCCGAACTGCAATCCCAGATCGATTTGCGCGAGCACCTCGATTTGGTCGCGCTTGGCACCATTGCCGACGTGGTGCCGTTGGTGAACGAGAACCGGCTGCTGGTGCGCAGCGGACTCGAACGCCTCGGGCGCACCGGCAAGGTGGGATTGCGCGCTTTGATGAACGTGGCCGATGTGCCCGCGG
>JBFZFE010000181.1:0-3361 GCA_041306525.1 Verrucomicrobiota bacterium
GTCTGCAAGGGCGGCACCTATCCGGCGCAGTTGAAATACAAGATGCTGGCTGACATGGCTTGCGAGCGCATCACCGCCGGGGTCACGCGCGCGTTTGTGGGCCAGCGACCGATCATAGCCGTGTTTGATCCCTACAACCCCACCGGTTCCACGGCCCACGTCAGTTTCAACACCTCCAAAACGGACCGCTGGGAGACGGACGCACGCCGCTGCCACATTAATTGGGTCATCCTTGACAGCAACTGGGAAGCAGAGTTCTGCCGAGTTGCCGAGTCCCACCCGTGTGTCCGTGCCTATGGCAAGAATCACAACCTCGGTCTTGAGGTGCCTTACCGCTACGGCTCGGAGATGCGCAAATATCTCCCCGACTTCATCGTGTTGGTGGATGACGGTCACGGCGGCGACGACCTTCTGCATCTGATCGTCGAGATCAAAGGCTACCGACGCGAGGACGCGAAAGAAAAGAAATCCACCATGGACACCTACTGGGTGCCCGGCGTGAATCACACTGCTCAATATGGCCGCTGGGCCTTTGCCGAGTTCACCGATGTCTATCAGATCGAAGCCGACTTCAAGGCCAAGGTCGAAAGCGAATTCAACAAAATGATCGGGTCCGTCACTGCCCAGCCGGTGGACGAGGAAAAATAGAACATGGTTAAAAAGCAAGCTAACAGGAAGACTGTAGAAGCGCTCAAACACGATGATGCTACGCGGAAGAACATCCCCACTGCCGAATACCAATCGGTGATGCAGAAGAATGAGCAGGATCCAGTGCGTGTGGCCTACGAGCGTCGCAACCGAGACCTTGATCCGCAGCTCGTCTGGCGCGGCAAGGATGAGCAGCACTGGAGCGACCTCGTCGTTCACGCTCCGCCGCTCTATATTCAGGAAAAGGTTCACCCCAAGGTGTTGATCGATGACCTCGTTCGCCGCACCCAAATCGATGCGAAGGCTGCGGCTTCGCAAATCGATCTTTTCGCTGACTTCAACGGGATTCCCAAAGGTGTGGACAAGACCGAGTTCTACCAGCACGACCAGAACTGGTCGAACCGCATGATCCTCGGGGACTCCTTACAAGTGATGGCCAGCCTCGCCGAGCGCGAGGGCCTGCGCGGCAAGGTTCAGTGCATCTACCTCGACCCGCCCTATGGCATCAAGTTCAACAGCAACTTCCAGTGGTCTACTACCAGCCGCGACGTGAAGGATGGCAAGGCCGACCACATCACCCGGGAGCCGGAGCAGGTCAAAGCCTTCCGCGACACCTGGCGCGACGGCATCCACAGCTACCTCACCTACCTCCGCGACCGCCTCACCGTCGGCCGTGATCTCCTCATCGATTCCGGCTCCATTTTCGTTCAGATCGGCGACGAAAATGTCCATCGAGTGCGGGCCTTGATGGATGAGGTGTTTGGGGATGAGAACTTCATCTCTCAAATCTCATACGTCACAACGACGAGCCAGACATCGAAGTATCTCCCGCCGGTTTGTGACATCATCTTGTGGTACTCAAAGGCACGCGATGGAGTGAAATACCGTACTCTCTTCGCTGCGAAGGACTACGAAGCGCAAGCCCGTTCAGCGTTCGCGCTATTTCAAAACGATTATGTGGTCGGACGCAACAGAACAAATAGTCCGTACGAAAGACTGTTGGTCTACGACAACCTTACTTCGAGGTCCGGCGGAGAATCATCGACAAAGCCATTCGAGCAATTTGGGCGTTCTTTCTTACCAAAGTCGGGTGGCTGGAAGACCAGCCTAAACGGTTTGTCGGTGCTCGGCCGAGCGGGGCGCATTGGTTCACGCGGCAACGGAGTGTTTTACATCAGGTATTTCGACGATTTTCCGGTCGTTCCAATCAACAATCTCTGGCGCGACACACAGTCAGGCGGTATGGGCAAAGAGACCAAACAGTATGTCGTTCAAACGAACGAGACAGTCATTCAACGCTGCCTCTTGATGGCCACCGACCCCGGCGACCTTGTGCTTGACCCGACCTGCGGTTCCGGCACCACGGCCTATGTCGCCGAGCAATGGGGCCGCCGCTGGATCACTATAGACACCTCGCGCGTGGCGATGGCTCTGGCCCGTGCGCGCATCATGGGCGCGCGTTATCCGTTTTACCTGCTGGCCGATTCCCGAGAAGGCCAGCTCAAGGAAGCCGAAGTAACCCGCACCGCGCCGAGTTCGCAGCTCGTGCAGGGAAACATCCGCCACGGCTTCGTCTATGAGCGCGTTCCGCACATTACGCTCAAGTCCATTGCCAACAATACGGAGATCGATGTCATTTGGGACTCGTGGCAGGCGAAGCTGGAACCATTGCGCGAGTTGCTGAACGCTTCGCTTAAGAAGACCTGGCAGGAGTGGGAGATTCCGCGCGAAGCCGATGCCAAGTGGCCGGACGCAGCGAAGAAGCTGCACGCCGACTGGTGGCAGGCCCGCATCGCCCGGCAGAAGGAAATCGATGCCTCCATCGCATCCAAGGCTGAGTTTGAATACCTCTACGATAAGCCTTGCCCTGACAAAAAGAAGGTCCGCGTTGCCGGGCCTTTCACCGTCGAGAGCCTCTCGCCGCACCGGGTGCTCGGGGTAGATGAAAACGATGAATTGATTGACCGTGTGGCGGAACCCGGTGCTGGCTACGGAGAAAAACAGACTTTTCCCCAGATGATCCTGGAAAACCTCAAAACCGCCGGAGTGCAGCAAGCGAACAAGGAGGACCGGATTACCTTTACCGCCCTTATTCCCTGGCCCGGGGAGCTGGTCTGCGCCGAAGGCCGCTACCTTGAAGGTGAGACGGAGAAGCGCGCCGCCATCTTCATTGGCCCGGAATTTGGCACCGTTACCCGACCCGATCTGGTGGCTGCTGCCCGCGAGGCTGGCGACGCCGACTTCGACGTATTGATCGCCTGCGCCTTCAACTACGAGGCCCACGCCACAGAGTTCAGTAAACTCGGTCGCATCCCCGTGCTCAAAGCACGGATGAACGCCGACTTACACATGGCCGACGACCTCAAGAACACCGGCAAGGGCAACCTCTTCGTCATCTTCGGTGAACCCGACATAGACCTCCTCCCTGAAAAGGGCGGCAAACTGCGTGTAAAAGTGAACGGCGTCGACGTGTTTCATCCCCAAACCGGCAAAGTCCGCAGCGACAGCACCGATGGTATTGCCTGTTGGTTCATCGACACCGACTACAACGAAGAGAGCTTCTTCGTCCGCCACGCCTATTTCCTCGGCGCGAACGATCCCTACAGCGCGCTCAAGACCACCCTCAAGGCCGAGATCAACGAGGAAGCCTGGGCCACGCTCAATAGTGACACCTCTCGGGCCTTCCCCAAACCAAAGTCCGGCCGCATCGCTG
>JBFZFE010000182.1:0-6822 GCA_041306525.1 Verrucomicrobiota bacterium
CCGCTCGGTTGCTACGGCGACGGCGGCGCCATCTTCACCAACGACGACGCCCTGGCCCAAGCCTGCCGCGAGATCCGCGTCCACGGCCAGAGCCAGCGCTATGTCCACACCCGCATCGGCGTCGGCGGCCGCATGGACACCCTGCAATGCGCCATCATCCTCGCCAAACTCGACCGCTTCGACCAGGAGATCGCCCAGCGCCAAGCCGTCGCCCGCCGCTACCATGAGTTATTGGTCACGGATACCCACGGATCAACTCAGATAACGCCAAACCAAGAAAACATCCGTGTCCATCCGTGTCCATCCGTGGCTAAACCTCTTCCCTGGCCCCAGCCCGACCGCACCAGCGTCTTCGCCCAATACACCCTGCGCGTCCCGGACCGCGACGCCCTCCAGGCCCGGCTCCAGGCCGCCGGCATCCCCACCGCCGTCCATTACCCGGTGCCCCTCAACGAACAGCCGGCCTACGCCCACCTGTGCTGCCCGGACTGCACCCCGGTGGCCCGGCAAATGACCCGCGAGGTCATGAGCCTGCCCATGCACCCGGACCTGACCGAGGCTGACCAAGACCGTATTGTGAGCGCCATCGCGGCGCCACCGGCTTAACAATCAAACGCCATCATTCGTATGAAAAAGCCCAAGTCACGGATTGATCTCCCGCCCCGTGAGTCCGACAAAGACAAGCGTGCACTGCATCCCGCCCCGGATCAGGCCGAGATCCAGCGACTACGCAAAACGGCATGAATCTCTTCACCATACAACTTCAGCCACTTGGGCAGGCTCGGCGCCATGCGCTCCGGCAAATCCGTATCGCGGCCAGAGACGCGGTGTTCACGCGCCTGCTGCGCGAGTCCGGCAATCAGCTTGACGGCTCGCCACCCCGAGGCCCTGGCCCGCTCGGTCGCCACCCTGCGCCGGGTGCTGGCCGAGCAAGGCATCGACCAACCGCAACTCGGCGGCCACTAGCACTTCCTGCGCTGGGAGCTACCGCGACACCTGCCACCGCTTTGGGGGGGGACTTTACCCTGCTCTGGCATAACTCACATTTCAGCCAGGAGGCAGATCGGCGGTTTTACAAGGCGCTGGTAGCCTGAGGCATCAGCGCGTCCCTTGGTCAACGCCTGCATTAAGCCAGCATGCCGGGCTCATCAAATGGCGCGGTATAAAAAAGGCTATGTCTGCGTTAAGTGTTGGCCAACCTGCTCGGATCGCTAAGCATCTATTTTGCCAGTGATCTCGGATCGACTGGAGTATCATGAATCAAGGGGTTACGCGGTTTCAACACCTAACGCAGACACAGCCATAAAAAAATCATTGGATAGTCCACATGCTGCAACGTCTCTACGTTCACAATTACCGCTGTTTCGAGCATTTTGAATTCAAGCCGCAGGACCAGTCCGCCGCGCTGTTGCTTGGAAAAAATGCCAGTGGAAAATCCACCGTGCGACAGGTCTTGGCCCTGTTTCAGGCCATCGGGCGTGGCCGGAGTCGGGTCGGTGAACTGATCACCTCATCCGACTTTGCGCACTATCGGCGGGAACAGGCCATTGAGTTTGAACTGGAGGCGCGTCTCGGCGAGCAGTCTTACGCCTACCGTCTTGTGTTTGAATTACCGGAGCGGTTTCGCGAACTTCGCGTTCAACAAGAGCGCTTGGTCGTCGATGGTGAAGTGGTGTTTAACCGCGATATAGCCAAAGTTGCCATGCCACGGAAAACGAAGGGTTACGAAGACGCGGTGTTCTTTATCGATTGGCATCTGGTCGCCCTACCGATCATCCAGGATGCCGCGGCCGCCATAGTCCTGAGGACCTTGCGCGAATGGCTGGGCGCGATGATCTTACTCGCCCCGATCCCGTTTAATATGCGCGACGTAGCCATCGGCAGCGAGGTCGCCATCCATGAAAGCGCGCACAATCTCCCCGACTGGCTGGCGGATCTGCTGGAAAGATTTCCCGCCGCGTACAGTGGCGTTGTCGAGCATCTCCAACAGGTTACGCCCGACCTTCAAGGGTTCCGCTTTGACCGTCTTGGCCGGGATGCCCGGGCGCTATTGGTACTGTACCGGGAGGGACAGAAGACCCTCGAACTGCCGATCTCCGCTCTCGCGGATGGTGAAAAATGTTTCCTTATTAGTGCCGTACTGCTTGCGGCCAATCAGATGACGGCACCGCTCCTGGCTTTTTGGGACGAGCCTGAGAACTTTTTGGCCCCACACGAGGTGAATCAGTTCGTCGTCGCCCTCAAACGCAGCTTCCTGCGGCAGCAGAGTCAGTTAATCATCAGTTCGCACAATCCCCAGGCGATTCTTTGCTTTCCCCAAGACAGCACCTGGGTGATGGGCCGTCGTCATCATCTGGAGCCTAGTCAGATTCGCTGTCTCGAAGAGTTGCATTTGTCCTCTCCCGTGACGTCGCCGTCTTCCGAAGTTGCGACTGAACGCAAGCCCGATTTGTTGCAGCGATTGCTTGATGGAGATATTGATCCATGGCTTTGAATCGGGAACGACTGCATTTAGTGGTACTGCCGGAGGATGATGCTACGCGATCGCTCGCTACGGGTTTCGTGGATGCCACGGTGGGGCAGATGCAGGTATTGAACCCCGCGGGCGGTTGGTGCCATGTACTTGACGAAATGCTCGAAGCCCAATTAACGCCTCTGCGTAAGTATGGCAAGCGGCATTTGGTCCTGCTCATCGACTTCGATAACGATTTTACCAACCGCATGCAAGACTTTAACAATGCAATTCCGGTTGATGTCGCCAATCGTGTCTATGTTCTTGGCGCGCTCAGCGAGGCGGAGGAACTGAAGAAACAAACCGGTATCAAGCTGGGCCTCTTGGGTCAAGCACTGGCGAAAGAATGCGCGGGGAACACGACCACTTTATGGATGCACCCTCAGCTTCAGCACAATCAAGCCGAGATTAACCGCTTAAATCAAGTGGTCAGAGGATTTCTGTTTTAAATCAGTAGACTGCGACGTGGACAGCCCCTTCGCCTACAACCTCTGGCCCGCGTCGAGGGTACGACCAGCCGCATACCCCAACCCAGTGCCAATGGCCAGGCTACAACCAGGGAATACACTTCACCGGGGACAAGTAGCCCAGCTTTTTCATAACCATCCGTGTCCATCCGTGCTCATCCGTGGCCAACACACCACCGCGCGCCTGTGGGACGACCAGGGCCTGGACTACGACAGCACCCTGAGCTTTGCCGACCGCCCCGGCTTTCGCTGCGGCACCTGTCGCGAGTATCCGCTCTATGACCTGCGCCAGCGCTGCCCCCTGCGCCTGCGCGAGCGACCGCTGATTGTGATGGAATGTTCCGTTATCGCCGAGCGTTACCTGGGCCTGGGCTACAGCGACCAGGCCCTGGCGCTGTTGCAGGGCTACCGCGACACTTGCCACCGCTTCGGCGGGGATTTCACCCTGCTCTGGCACAACTCGCATTTCAGCCATGAGGCGGATCAGCGATTTTATCGGGCGTTGGTGGGGTAGAAAACCGTCGTCAGCCGGGCACTTGAGGGCAACTGGTAAGAGATGATAGAAAAATTCTATCGTCCCAGCCCTCGAAAAATCGGGACTAACTTACCATAATGGTAAATACAGCAGTTGTCAGCGAGTTTGCTGGCGATCCCCCCTTGGAAGAGGGAGCCTGCCGTAAGATTGCGGGTGGACCGCTCTATCCCGCCGCAAAGGCGCTGGCCTTACTGGCGGGATCGGGTGCGCAGGCGATACAGGTTTGGACCAAGAAGTGCGCTGATGACATGCAGAAGTGGTCGCTGGACACGGACGACCTTTGCGAACTGATGGCAACCGCGGTGCGATCAGGCCGATTTCGAGGCGCGGAGTGGTGCGTTCAGCGCCCCAACGGCCCATGGGCGGCTTGCGATGCCTACTCAGTCGTGCGTCGCGAATGGATTGCCCATGCACGCAGGGAGATTGACGTGGAGTATTACATCAAGTACGCAATCGCCAAGACGGGACAACTGCTGTTGGTATTTTCCTGCCACCTACCCGAAGACAGAAGGTAGCGTAACGATGACGGAATCAAACGAACTGTGCCCGATTTGTGGTGAAGGAAGGCTGCACCCCAAAAATGGGAAGAATCCTGTTGAATACAAAGGCGAAACGACTGACCTGGATCTCCATTTGTCCCTTTGTGACGCCTGCGGCAGCGAACAGGCGAACGCCGCCCAGACCCGCGCCAACAAGCGTCTGATGATCGCCTTTAAGAAGCAGGTGGATGGCCTGCTGGTTGGGTCCGAGGTGAGGGCGCTCCGCGAAAAGCTGGGACTAAGCCAAGCGGAGGCCGCGCAGGTCTTCGGTGGTGGGCGGGTGGCTTTCTCCAAGTATGAATGTGATGACGTGGCACAGTCCGAGGCCATGGACAAGCTGATCCGTTTAGCGGCCGAACTGCCCACTGCCTTCGGTGCGTTGTGCCGCCGGGCTGGTCTTGAGCCTGTTCTTGCTGGCGAGCGATGGCAACAGGGTGCTGGCTGGACGGCGGGGCCACGTCGCCCAGCGGAGGTTAAGAGATCCGTATTGCGCGTGGTTTCCAGTTCTATGCCAAGTGTTGGCCAGCAGGCGAGATACACGGCATGATCAGCTCCGGTTTACAAAAGGCCATCGATAGCCTGAATATTCACGATGTCTATGTTCGTGATCAGGTTGCAAGTTGCGTTGGAGATTTCGATCCAAAATATGCGGCTGAAATTGAGCGCCTGACTATTCAGCAAATGCATTTGGTTAAGCAGGTCACCGTGGCGGCATTGGATGATGAAAGCCATCTGTTGAGAGTATTTGTTCGTCTAGGTGTGCGCTGGATCGATCCAGAAGAAGAGAGCAAAGCGCTTTCCGTGCGAGCGGTGATCGAAGCCGAATTCATTGCTGAATATCAAATGACCACGACACTGGAACAGGATTGTATCGATGAGTTCTGTCTCAAGAATGCGAGTTACCATATCTGGCCTTATTGGCGGGAATTGTTGGGCAACCAGTGTGCTCGGATGCACCTGCCTAGGTTGATTCTTCCAGCCGTTCAGTTGGCACATAATGGCCACCAGCAGGCGGACGCCTAGGTCATCAAGCATTTCGCGGCTGATCCGTGCCCGCGCGAGCGCTCTCTGGTCGTCATGGCGCCAGACTCTCGGCCAAGCTTGAGACCGATAACAACATCCCAACCTCATGGGGGAGCGACCGGCGCTGGTGCCTTGCTTACCTAATGCCACTCACCAAACGGCGATAGAGCAAACAGTGACACAAGCCCTGACCAATCCGAAAATGCTCGTGTGGGCTCGGCAGCGCGCAGGCCTCAGCGTCGGAGCACTCGCGCAAAAACTGGGCGTGAAACAAGAGCGAATCATGGAGTGGGAAGACGGGGGAGACTCCTTACCAACCTTCCGTCAGGCGCAACAGTGGGCGCAACATACCCATACCCCTTTTGGCTACCTGTTCCTTGCGCAGCCTCCGGCAGACGACCTGCCGATCCCGGATCTGCGAACAGTGGGCGATCATGGCACGCGAGAAGCCAGCACAGCATTACGCGACACCATCAACGCCGCTTGGCGTAGGCAGTCCTGGTATCGCGACTATCTGATCGAGCAGGACGCTGATCCGCTGCGATTTGTTGGCTCTATCAGCTTGAACAATGAGCCAAAGCCCGTGGCCAAGATGATGCGGGAACATCTTGGGTTGATCGAGGCTCAACGCACCGGCGACAGTAGCACCCCGATGCGTGACCTGGTGAAGCGCATCGAAGCAATCGGCGTCTTGGTGATGCGTAGCAGTTTCGTCGGCAATAATACGCGGCGCCCGCTAAATCCACGTGAGTTTCGCGGCTTCGCCCTGGTGGACCCCTATGCGCCGGTCATCTTTGTCAACACCGCCGATGCGCCTGGCGCTCAACTCTTCACGTTGGTCCATGAATGGGTCCACATCTGGCTCGGCCAGTCCGGCATCTCCGATGCGGACCTGGCCACCGAGCGGCAGACGGAACGGTTTTGCAATGCGGTCGCCGCGGAATTTCTGGTCCCTGAAGACCCGTTTCGACCACGATGGCAACTGGATATCCCCTGGGAGAACAATCTAGCCCCACTGGCCGAGTGCTTCCATGTCAGTCGCTGGGTGATTGCCCGCCGCGCGCGCACGTTAGGACTGATCAGTAAGCCCGATTATGACGGCTATGTGGAAAGGCGTTTAGCGTCGCACCGCCCGCCACGGTCTGAAGAACAGAACGCCGCTGGCGGCCCCAACTTTTACCGCCTGCTGCCAACACGTGTGAGCAAACGGCTTTCTCAGGCCGTGGCCATCGAGTCTCTCAGCGGTCGTTTGTCTCTCCGGGAGGCACAGCAACTCATTGGCGTCAAACCACACCGCATGGCGGAGTTTGCTCACAAGGAGTTAGGATTGTGAGATATCGCTATCTTCTCGATACCAACAGCTATATTGCCGCCAAAAATTTCCACTACCGAATGCACATCGTCCCTGGTTTTTGGGACTGGCTTGACGCTCAAGCTGAAAACGGCCAAGTCGCTAGCATCGAGATGGTACGCACAGAACTGCTTGCCTACGGCGACAGCTTAACTGATTGGGCAAAGCACCGTGAATCACACTTCCTGGCGGTCGATGATGCTGCAAACCAGCGATGCTGTGCAGACATCGCGAATTATGTGCAGAGCGTTCCCAGCTACGCTGAACCCAATCGAAACCTGTTCCTTTCCGGCGCCGACCCATGGTTGATTGCCAAAGCTAACGTGTTGGATGCCACCGTTGTAACCCACGAAACATTGGTTGGCCCCGATAGCAAGAAGGTGAAGATCCCAAAT
>JBFZFE010000183.1:0-9289 GCA_041306525.1 Verrucomicrobiota bacterium
ACTGAGTTCGGTCCCCAGCGGCGGCCAAGCAAACTCATCTAGCTCACCACTTCGGCGCCGTTGGAGGCCCGACAGACATAGACGCTGGGATTGAGCTTGGTCGCCGCCGCGTAATCGCGTTCCACCGTTTTCACAAACTCCGCCGCGGCTTCCTGCCGCACGAGTGCCACGGCGCAGCCGCCGAAACCCGCACCCGTCATCCGCGCCCCGAGACAACCACTGGCGCGTCGGGCGCAATCCACCATCGTGTTGAGCGCGTCGTTGGTGACTTCAAAATCATGACGCAAGCTTTCATGGCTCGCATTCATCAACTGGCCAAACGCCACCGGGTCCTTGGTCGCCGCAGCTTTGACGGTGCGTTCATTCTCACTGATCACATGTCGTCCCCGCTTGCGCGCCATGGCATCGAGCTTGCCGTCCTGCGCGTCGAACTCGGCCAACGTCACGTCCCGCAGCGCTTTGACGCCGAAGAATTTCGCCGCCGCTTCGCATTGCGCGCGCCGTTCGTTGTACGCCGAGCCGACGAGTCCGCGTCGCGTGCCGGTATCGAGCACGACCACGACGGTCCCGGCAGGCAAGGGGACCAGCTTCGATTCCAGTGACCGGCAATCAATCAGCAACGCATGATCGGCCTTGCCGGCTGCCGAGATCATCTGGTCCATGATCCCGCAGTTCACGCCGACCCACTTGTTCTCGGCCTTCTGCCCGAGCAACGCCATCTTGGCGGGATCCCAGGGCAGTCCCGACGTGCTGGCGAACGCCCGCGCCACTGCCAGTTCGAAGGAGGCCGACGACGACAGCCCTGCGCCAATTGGCACATCGCAATCCGTGACGCCTTCCCAGCCGGTCAACTTGAACCCCGCTTCCTGCAGGGCCCAGGCGGTGCCCTTGGGATACTCGGTCCAGTGCTCCGGCACCTTCTGCATGGCGTTCAACGCAAACTCACCGGTCTCCTGGTGGTTCATCGAATGGAGCACCACACGGCCATCGGTGCGCGGCCGCAACGCGATCCACGTCGCGCGATCAATCGCCATCGGCAGCACGAAGCCGTCGTTGTAATCGGTGTGTTCGCCAATCAGGTTCACGCGGCCTGGTGCCCGCACCACGAAGGTCGGGGCCCCGCCAAACCGCTTCTTAAATTCCGCCAACAGGCTCTCGTGCAAGGAAGGAGTGTTCATGTCTTGTGTGGGCGCGTGTTCTACATCTTCAACACCAGCATGGCAAACGAGTTCTTTGGTTGCTATCCTCGCCCGTCATGCCACCCACCATCCTCACTTGGCTCGTCAGCAAGGACGTCGCCGCCTTCACCTTCGGCGAACGTCACGCCGCCCAACTCCAAACCGCCCTCGGCGCGCACGTGTTGATTGCCGGTAACGAAGCAGAATTCCGCGCCGCTCTGCCCGGTGCCAACATTGCCCTGACCTGGCAGTTCCGGCAGGATTGGTTCGCCCTCGCGCCGCAGCTCTGTTGGATCGCCACACCCGCGGCCGGTAAGGATTACCTGGCCGGGCTTCAGCCACCGGCAGGCGTCCGCATCACGTATGGACATTTCCACGGCGAGTTCATGGCCGAGACCGTCCTGGGAATGATGCTGGCTGAGACGCGTGGCATCGCGGATTCCCTGCGCTTGCCGGGCCCGTGGCCGCGACGCGAGATCGCCGACCGCATGACCTCGTTGCGCGGCAGTCACGTCGTCATTCTCGGCTTCGGCAACATCGGCCAATGGATCGCCCTCTTGCTTCAACCGTTCGGGGTGAAGCTTACCGGCATCCGCCGTCGAGCCGGTAAGGGCACGTTGCCGGTCGGCGAACTCGACCGGGTGCTGCCGCAGACCGATCATCTCGTCGTGATCCTCCCGGCGGAGGACGACAGCCGCAATCTGCTGGACGCGCGTCGTCTTTCGCTGTTGCCGCGTCATGCCGTCATCTACAACATCGGTCGTGGGCATTGTATCGACGAATCAGCGTTGGCCGAAGCCTTGAATAAAGAAGGCCTCCGTGCCGCGTATCTCGACGTCTTCCAGCAGGAGCCGTTACCGGCCGATTCACCGCTGCGCACCGCGCGCAATGCGGTGCTGATGCCCCACATTTCGGCTGTCGCGCCGTTCTACTTGGATCGGTTCGTCGCCGAGATCATCGCCGCAGCTTCAGCGTGACGATCTCAAATGGGCGCAGCTTCAGCGTCGCACCATTGCGGCCCCAGCTGACCGGCTTTTGAGATTCCTCGAGCAAGTTACCCTGGGTGGCCTTGCGAACTGGTAACGCCGAGCGAAGGCGCACTTGGCAATGGGAGCCGAAAGCCTCGTAAAGACGCACGACAATCGAGTCGTCGTCCTCGGCCTTCTTGACGGTGTCGATGATCACGTTGGGCAGGCTGACGCTGAAGAAGCTTTGCTCACCGGGCGCGGCACTGGTCGAGCGGACCAGCAACGGCGCATTGAACGCCTGCGCGGCGTCGATGATACCGGCATCGCGGAAATCACCGGCATGGGGAATCAAGCCGTAGCGGAATTGGTGGCGGCCAATGTCGGCAACAGGATCGGGATGTTTCGGGGCGCGGAGCAGGGACAGCCGCATGATGTTGTCGAACGTGGCGTAGCCGTACTTGCAGTCGTTGAGCAACGCCAGGCCGAACCCGTGTATAAGGGCGGTTTGTACATCAACGCAGCAGCGCGGGCAACTCGCGGATGTCGCCGATCAGGTGGTCTGGTTGGCTCTCGGCCAACCTCGTACCGTGAAAACCATACGTGACGCCGATGGTGGCCGTACCGGCGGCTTTACCGGCCTGGATGTCAGCGTGCGTGTCGCCAATCATCACGGCGGCGCCCGCCGGCAAACCGAGACGCTTCAATGCCGCGTGCAATGCCTCTGGATCCGGTTTCGTGCGTGCGACGTCTTCGGCGGAGATGGTGAATTCCAGAAACTCCGCAAGACCACCATTCTCGATGGTCCCGAGCGAGCTGATCTTTGAACGGGCCGTCACGGCGGCCATGCGCAGCCCGGTAAGCTTGAGTGTCCGCAGTGTCTCGATGGTGTGTGGAAACGGCTGGACCAAGTGCATTCGTTCGCGTTGCCAGGCGCGATGTGTCAGGCAAAGTATTTGCGGATCGAGATGGGGTGCGACCAGCCGGTAACAGTCGGGCAACGCGGGTCCGAGCAATGCCGCGATCTCGGCACGAGACAGCAGGGGAACACCGTGCGCCTGCAACGCATGCTGGAATGCCCCGACAACAAACTCCGTCGAGTCCAACAACGTCCCGTCAACGTCGAACAACGCCACCGCAAAGCGTGGTGCCGGCATTCGAAACCCTACGGACGATTCAAGGTTACTGGCTTGTCGACGCGCAGGATTTCGATGGTCAGCGGGTCGGTTTCCTTCACTCGGCGCAACGTGATGGCGATTTCCCTCGCCGACTTCACAGCCTTCTCGTTTACCTTGGTGAGGAGATCGCCTTCTTTGAGACCGAGTTTCGCGGCTTGCGAGTCGGCAGTGACTTCGGTCAGGCGGGGACCTTGCTCGTCGTCCTGCGCTTTGATGCCGAAGTGCGAAAGGTTGACTCCCAGCAGCTGCGGGGGAGCATCGACGATGGCGCGACCGTTGTCGACAATCATGCCGCCACCGAACTGGACCTTCACGACGCCCTGTTTGGCGGAGTTCTCGGCCACGATCTTGGCGAGCTCGGGGTCTTTCTTGGCGAGGTCCTCGTCGTTCTCCGCCTCGACAACGCGTTCGATTTCCTTGCCGTCCTTGCCGGGCTCCTTGATTGTGACCTCGATTTTTGAGACGCCGTCCTTGGTGGTGCGCTCGATCTCGTAGGACTTGCCGTCCTTGGCGAAGGCCGACTTGGTGTTGAGGTTCAGCCGACCACCCGCGTTGCCCCCCACACGCATCACGATGGTTCCGCCGATTCGGTTGCCGGACGTGACCGCAGTCGGGGCGGGGTCGATTGCCTGCAGGAGCTCGGTGGCGCGCACACGCACCTCGGGGTCTTCGTGGTTCTCGACGGTTTTGAGGGCCAAGAGGGCGGGCTTGCCGATCTCCTTGAGTTCCTTGGTAGCCGCCTCGCGTTTCGCGAAGTCGGCGTCGCCGAGTTGCGCGACCAGTTCCTTGATGCGGGACTCGGAAGCTCCGGGTGCCGCCACCATTTGCGTGGCGTAGACGAGCCCGAGGCAGGTCACGGCGATGCGAACTAATTTCATGTTTTGTCTCCTTGCTGCGCTATCCCGCCCGGTAATGTGGGGCAGGCGGTTCCGCCACGATGGGCGGTTCCTCACCGGGTTCCAACGGAAAGTTGAACACCTCGGCCAGATTGATCTTCAGTTCGGGGAACGACGGGCTGGTCAGCATGTCTTCATTGCCGAACACGTGCTGAACGACATACCGGCCGCCTTCCAGCACCAGCACCTCGACCAGTGACGGGTACGGCGTCACAACCCAATACTCCTTCACGCCCGCGCGCGCGTACAGATTGAGTTTCAGCAGCCGGTCACGGGAGGCCGAATTGGGCGAGAGAATTTCGACAACCAAAGTCGGCGCGCCATCGATGTGGGTGCGCTTGATCTGGTTGGGATCACAGACGACAAGCAGATCCGGCTGGACAACGTCCTCGTCTGACAGGCGCACATCCAACGGCGACAACCCGAGCTGGCACTTCTTGTCTTTGAAGTACACCTTCATCTGGCTGTGCAACTCGCCGATGATACCCTGGTGTCGCCAGCTCGGACCGGGCGACATCATGTAGGCGGTGCCGCCGATGATCTCCCAACGCTGGTCGTCGCCCCACGTCTGGTACTCGGCCCAAGTGTGGCGCTTTTTCTCTTTGGATGGGGCGCTCATGGCGACACGGTAGCGAAGAACGGGTCAGGTCGCCAGCACCAGCTTGGCGAAACGCAGGCCGGCAGCCTGCCAGTTCGCATCGCTCTGCGGCTCGTACGTGGTGACCGGAAAGGAATTGCGAACGATCTGGCGCAATGCCGCGAGGTCGGCGAGATGTCCGAGCGCGATGGCTTGAATGAGGATGTTGCCGATGGCGGTGCCTTCGACGGGACCGGCAAAGACAGGCAAGCCGGTCGCGTTGGCGGCGAACTGGTTCAGCAACACGTTTTGGCAGCCGCCGCCGACGATGTGCAGGCGTTTGATCTCCTGGCCGGTAATGCTGCGCATGTCGGCAATCGTCTTGGCGTAAAGCAGCGACAAGCTTTCGAGGATGCAACGCACCGTCTGACCGTGCGACGACGGTACCGGCTGACCTGTTTCGCGACAGTACGCGGCGATCTTGTCGGGCATGTTGTCGGGTTTGAGAAAGCGGCCCTCATCCGGGTTGATCAGACACTGCAGCGGCGCCGCTTCAGCGGCGATCTTCGCCAGCTGGTCGTAGTTGTACTCCGTACCGGCCTTGGCCCACGCGCGACGGCATTCCTGCAGGATCCAGAGCCCGACAATGTTCTTGAGGAAACGGATGCTGTGGCCGTAACCGACTTCATTGGTGAAGTTCGCTTCCCGGCTCGCGCTGCTGATGATCGGTTTCTTCGCCTCAATGCCGAGCAACGACCAGGTCCCGCTGCTGAGATACGCCCAGCCCTTGCCTTCACCCGGCACCGCGGCGACGGCCGCACCAGTATCGTGCGAGCAGGTGGCGATGACCTTCGCACCGTCGAGTCCAAGGGCACAATCGGCGGGGCCGAGAATCGTGCCGGACGGGACAATCTCAGGAAACCGTTTGGCCGGTAAGCCCAGCTTCTTGAGCAAGGGCCTCGACCACTTCTTCTTCTTCGGGTTGTAAAGCTGCGTTGTGCTGGCGAGCGACACCTCGGCCTTGGCGACGCCGCTGAAAAGATAGTTGAAGTAATCGCCGATGCAGAGAAACCGGTCGGCGCTCTTGAACACCCACGAACGTTGCCGGCTGTCGGCGTGCAACTGATAGAGCGTGTTCAGCGTCATGAACTGGATGCCGCTCTCGGCGAACACTTCCTCCTTCGGCACAACCGCGAACGCCTGTGCATAACCGTCATCGGTGCGGGCATCCCGGTAATGGTACGGCGCAGTGAGCAGGGGCTCATTGTCCTTGAGCCAGACGTAATCCACGCCCCAAGAGTCCGTCGAAAGGCTCTCGACTTTGATGCCGCGGGCGGCGACTTTGCGCAGACCGGTTTTGAGTTCGTCGAAAATGCGCAACACATCCCAGCGCAGCGTGCCGGCAACGGTGATGGGTCCGTTGCTGAACCGGTGGATCTCCTCGAGCGTGAGTTTTCCCTCGGCCAAGGTGCCGAGCATGACGCGCCCCGATTCGGCGCCAAGGTCACACGCGACGTAGTGGAACGTGCTCATGTTATCTCCGGGCGAGGATGGTCTTCTCGTACTTGTTCACGACCGGCATCCATTCATTCGTGGCCGGCACGCCGTCGCGTTCGCAAAGCTGGTCCCAGACGGCACCGAAGGGCATGGTCTTGAGTTCTTCGAGCAACGCGAGCTTGCCGGCGCCGCTGAGCGATTGGAGCGTGCTGACCGGCTCCAGCAACGCATAGAGCAGCGCCTTGCGCGTGGCGCGGGCGCCGATGACGTAGGCCGCGACGCGGTTGATGCTGGCGTCGAAGTAATCGAGTGCGACGTACGCGCGGTCGAGCGCGTTGCCGCGGACGATCTCCTGGAACACGGCGCGCGAGTCGTCGTTGAACAACACCACATGATCGCTGTCCCAGCGAATCGGGCGGCTGACGTGGAGCAGGAGCTTCTTGTGGAACTGGAGGAACGCCGAGATTTTGTCGTGGATGGTCTCGGTCGGATGGAAATGGCCCATATCGAGGCAGAGCACAACGCCGCGCGCGAGGGCGTAGTTGCTGTAGTACTCGGTCGAGCCGACGACGTAATCCTCGCTGCCGAGGCCGAAGAGCTTGCCTTCGACGCAATCCACCACGCCCGGTAACTTCTCCTTCAACATCTTGTCGAGCGCACCGGTCAGGCGGGCGCGCGGTGACCAGCGGTCCGCGGGGGAGTCTTTCGCGCCATCCGGTATCCAGTGGTTGATGACACACGTCCCGCCGAGTTCCTTGGCCATCACGGCGGCGATGCGACGGCAGGCAATGCCGTGCCGGACCCAGAACGCGCGGGTGTCGTCATCGGCGTTGGAGAGCGTGTAGCCGTCGTTGGCCTTGGGGTGGGCGAAGAAGGTCGGGTTGAAATCCAAGCCGATACGCTGGCGTTTGGCCCAGGCGATCCAGTTGGCGAAATGCTCGGGCTTGAGTTTGTCGCGGTCCACGCGTTTGCCGTCGGTCTCGGCGTAGATGGCGTGGAGATTGACGCGTTGCTTGCCGGGAAGCAGCGCGAGCACTTGGGCGAGGTCGGCGCGCAGTTCGTCGCCGTTGCGGGCGCGACCGGGATAGTTACCGGTCGCCATGATGCCGCCGCCGTCGACGGCGCTGTCCTTCACTTCGAAACCGCCGACGTCATCGCCCTGCCAGCAATGCAGACTGACCGGCACCTTCAATGCCGTCTTGATGGCTTTGTCGGTATCGACGCCGAGTTTGGCGTAGGCGCGTTGGGCAACAGAGTAGGGAGTGCTCATACTTTCAAAACTTTCTGCCGGTATTTCTCATCGGGCCGCCCGGCGATGCGGGCGATGTTTTCGGCGGTGAAGAACTTCGGCCCACCGAGGACGGCGGCGCCGAGGAACACGTTGGCGGCTTTCTCGGCCATGTAGGTGGCCGACAACACGGCGTTGGTCGTGCGGCCGAGTGCGATGATGCCGTGGTTTTCCATCAGGATCACTTTCGGCGGACGGCCGAGCCGGTGGATGAAATCATCGACGCCATTGCGAATCGCGCATGCGAGCTTCAACCCGGGATCGGTGTAGGGAACGAATACCGACTCGGTGTCGCAACACACGATCTCATCCGGGAACATTCGTTTCGTCGCGAACTCCTTGGCGCGCGGTGAACAGAGGATGCTGTTGACGGCGGTCGCGTGTGTGTGGCCGACGTACTCAATCTCCGGCAACGACAGCAGGTAGGCATGGAACAGCGCCTCGACGGAGGGCTTCTTCGCCTTCGCATCGCACCGGCTGTTCATCAACGCCTGATCGACTTCCACGTCGGTCATGCCGGTCTTCTCGAACAGCGGCAGGAGCTTGCCGAACTCGCATTTCACGACATCGCTTTCCTTCAACGTCGCCAGGCAGGTGCCACTGGCTTTGACGAGGAATGTTTTCGGTCCCAGTTGGGCGGAGGTGTTGCCCTCGCCGAGAATCGCCAAGCCGCGGCTCGGTTCCCCGAGCGCATGCGACATCGCCAACAAAGCTGCCAATCGTTCATCAGGAATCATGGGGCGGAATCCTAGCGGCTCATCTGCCGGAGTCAATCACGCGTCGGTGACCCCGTTTCACTGCTCGGCAGGCTCCAGAACTTACGCAGGGCTTGATACAACTCGTCGGCGCTGGATCGTTCCGTCACCGTTTCGGCCCAGTCCTCGGGGAAAAGGTTGGTATAGGGCGTCTGGCCAAATCGTTGGCAGACGAGCACTGCGACGCCGCGGTCGGTCTCGGTGCGGATGAGGCGGCCGACCGATTGGATGACGCGGTTCATGCCCGGATAGAGATACGCGTACTCGAACCCTTTTCCGTAACGTTGTTCGTAGTAGGCTCGCATCAATTCCCGCTCGAAACTGACCTGCGGCAGCGCGGGGCTGACGACAATCACGCCGACCAACAACTCGCCGGTAAAGTCCACGCCTTCCGCAAACAAGCCGCCTTGCACCGCCAGCACGAGCTTGGGCGGCGTGGTGTTTTGCAGGGCGTTCAACAGCGTGCGGCGCTGGTCCTCGTTCATCTTGGCTTGTTGGGTGAGCAACTCCCAATCGCCGACGGGCAAGCAGGCAGCGACAGAGCGCAGGAAATCGTAGCTGGGGAACAATGCCATATAATTACCGGGTCGTGCCTGCGCGGTGGTGGCAATGATCTCCGCGATCTTGCCGTAATTACCGGCCCGCGCACGGAACGTGGTGAGAACATTCGGGACGACAATGATCTGGCGGTTCTCCTTCGGGAAGGGTGAGGGGAGGCTGACCAGGTCGGTGCGTTCCTCGGCGAATCCCAGCATTTGCCGGTAGAACTCCATCGGCGTGAGCGTGGCCGACATGGCGACAGCGCTGTGGAAGCCGTTCAGACGCTCGGCGAGGAACCGCGCGGGATCTTTGCAGACGATCTCGATGCCGGTGTTGGGCGAGGCGTCGTAGACGTAGGAGAACTCTTCCCCTGCCATCGCGAGCACGGAGCAGAACTGGGCGAAGTCGGCAAAGA
>JBFZFE010000184.1:0-4844 GCA_041306525.1 Verrucomicrobiota bacterium
TGGTCCGTGATATCGCGGAGCGCGGCCGGGATGTCGATTCGGTGCGTGAACAGTTCGCAGGCCGCGTCGCGCCGATGCATCGGCGTTTCGTTGCCCCGCAAGCGGCGTGGGCGCACATCGTGGTGCCCTACACCCAGCAAGGACGGGAAGCGCAACGAATCGGGGAGGCACTGGCTTCATGAGAACAACCGATCCCCAAGCGGACATCGTGCGGCGTTACCGGCAAATGCGTTCGCCGCTGCGGCGCTGGTGGTTACGGGCCCGACTGCGCGGCAAACAACTGGCCTGGCATTGGCGGCTGGTCGGCGGTTGGCGCGCCAAACGTGGGTTCGACATCGTGACCAGTGCCGTGCTGCTGGCGGCCGGTAGCCCTTTCTTCCTGCTGGTGGCCGTGCTGGTGAAACTGGAGGACGGCGGTCCCGTCGTCTTTCGGCAACGCCGCGTCGGCCAACACGGTCGCGAGTTCCTGATGTACAAGTTCCGCTCGATGCATGTGGATGCCGAGCAGCGCCTCGCCGAGGTGCTGGCCCGCAACAAGCATGCGGTCGGCGTCACGTTCAAACTGGCGGATGACCCGCGTGTCACCCGCGTCGGCAAATGGCTGCGGAAATTCTCCTTCGACGAACTGCCGCAGTTCTACAACGTGCTGGTCGGCGACATGTCGCTGGTCGGCCCGCGTCCGCCGTTGCCGCGCGAAGTGGCGCAATACTCGTTGGCTGACCGGCGTCGCTTGGCCGTGCCGCAAGGCATCACCTGTCTGTGGCAGATCAGCGGGCGCAGCAACATCGATTTCACCGAGCAGGTCGAGCTGGATGTGAACTACATCGAGCGCCGCAGTCTCTGGCTTGACCTGTGCATCGTCGTCAAAACCGTCCCCGCCGTCCTGATGAGCAAGGGAGCCTACTAAAATGAAAGCATTCCTGATTTGTCCCGCCCAACGTGCGGGCGTGCCGTTCCTGAGCGAAACTGCCCCGTTGGCGTTGCGCCCCGTGCTGGGCAAGGTCCTGCTCGAACATTGGATCGAACACCTGGTGCGCGGCGGCGCGACCCAGATCATCCTCAGCGCCGCCGACCGGCCGCATCAAATCCGCGCCATGGTCGCCGAGGGCTGCCGTTGGGGTGTGCGCGTGCAGGTCTTGCCGCAGGAACGCGAGCTCAGCCTCCACGAAGCCCGGGCGATGTTTCATCCCAATGGGGAAACCGACTGGCTCGCGCGTCCCGACGATTTCAACGTCACCGACCACCTGCCGGGGCTGCCGCAACGTCCGCTCTTCAACAGTTACATGGGCTGGTTTGCAGCCGTCATCGCCGCGCTGCGTCTGTTTGAACCATGTGACCGGATCGGCTTGCGCGAGATTCAACCCGGTGTCTGGGCCGGTCTCGGCGCGCGCATCGGCAAGGATGTCGTCTTGCGGGCGCCCTGCTGGATCGGCGAGAACGTCGCCATCGGCGCGCGCGCCGTGATCGGGCCGATGACCGTGCTCGAAGACCGCGTGGTGGTGGAGAAACGGGCCGAGGTCGTGCAAAGCCTGGTCGGCCGCGACACCTTCATCGGGCCGGTGACCGAGATCCGTCAATCGCTGGTCGAAGGTGACCGGCTGCTCAACTGGCGCAGTGAATCGAGCCTGCGTGTCGCCGACCCGTTCCTGCTCAGTTCCTTTCAACGCCCGCAATCGCCTGCCCGCTGGCAGCGCTGGCGCCGGGCGATGGAACGATGGCTCTCCCGCGCACCGGCCGGCTCCCCGGCTTCGGCGGCCGACATCCACGCGCCGGCCATGGAGCCACGCGCCGTCACCGATCAATCTTCAGCTCGGAGGGCGGCGTGAGAATTGAACGCACCGGCGCGACGATGCGTGTCCTGCAAGTCGGCGAACTCACCGAGCAGGGCTCGCGTCAATTGACCGCCCAGGTGCAAGCGGCGTTGGCCGGCTGCGAGGCGGTCGAGGTCGATCTCTCGCAGACAACCGTGCTCGACAGTTGGGGACTCGCCGCCTTGGTCGGCGTCTATCAAGCGGTGCGCGCCCAGAATCACCGCGCCGTCGTGCGCCTGCTGTCGCCGTTGCCGCCGGTGCAACAACTGATGGACCTGACCCGGATGCACCGGCTCTTCGAGATCATACCGGCACCCCATGGATGACCCCCTTGCCAACGCGGTGGCCGCGCAAATGCTGCGCGACCTGCTGCCGGCCAGCTTACCGGCTTGCGGACGTTTCCGGCTCGCCGCCCACTGCACGCGGCCGGTGAACTCGGGGGGCGATTTCTACGATGCCCACCGGCTCGACAACGGTGCGTTGGCGTTGATGCTGGCCGACGTGATGGCCAAGGGATTGCCGGCGGCGTTGGTGGCCGCCGCGGTCGCCCATCTCTGGCGCGCCACGGTCCGCAACCAACCGTTGCTGGCCAATGAACCAGCCGCGCTGCTGAGCTTCCTGAACCGGCAGTTGAACGTCACCATCGCCGAAGTCGAGATGTTCGTCAGCATGCAGGTGGCGCTGGTTGACACGGCCCGGCGTGAACTCGTCGTCGCCAGTGCCGGTCATGCCCCGCTGGTATTGACCAACCGGCAGCATCCGCCGCTTAGTCTGCCGCGTCCCGCGGGCCTGCCGCTCGGGATGTTCGCCCGCAGCGACTACCGCCAGCAATCCGCCCCGCTGGGTGAAGATTGCCGGGTGCTGCTCTTCAGCGATGGCCTGACCGAATCACTCAACACCCGCGGCGAAACCTTCGGCGCCGAACGGCTCCAGCACTGGCTGGCCGCAGCGGGCCAACAGCCGTGGACCGCCGAACAACTCACACAACAACTGACGGCTCTTGCCGACCGGTTCACCGACAACATCGCGCCGGGTGATGATCGCGTGTTCCTGCTGCTGGTCGAGGAAGCGGCCGCCACGGAGCTTGCCGTTGCATGAAAGAGATCCTGCCACTGTTTGTGTTCATCGACGCCTGCGGCTGGGAGATCATCCGCGACGAACCGTTTGCCCGCGACTTCGCGCCGCAGCGCCAGAGACTCACCAGCGTCTTTGGCTACAGCTCCGCCTGTGTGCCCTCGATCCTGTCGGGACGCTGGCCCGTCGAGCACCGGCATTGGTGCTACTTCGTTTACGACCCGGTCCGCTCGCCCTTCAAGCTGCTGCGGCCGTTGCGCTGGTTGCCGCGCGCCCTGACCAGCCGCCGCCGGTTCCGCCACCAACTCTCCCGGCTGCTCAAGGTCCCGCTCCGGTTCCGCGGCTACTTCGATCTCTACAACATCCCCTTCGAGCACATCGGCCTGTTCGACTTCACCGAGAAACGCAACCCGCTCCAGGCCGGTGGCATGAACCGCGGCCCCAACATCTTCGATCACCTCGAACAACACCGCATCCCCTATCACGTCAGCGACCCGACCCGCACCGAACTGGAAAACTTCCACGCCGTCTCCGCCGCCCTGCGCGCCGAGCAACCCGATTTCGCCTTTGTCTACTGGCCCGGGCTCGACGGCCTGCTGCACCAGGTCGGCAACCAATCCCCGCAAATCGCCCCGAAACTCCGCCACTACGAACACTGGCTCCACCGGCTGCTCGAAACCGCGCACCGCCATTACCGGCAGACCCATCTCTACATCTTCAGCGACCACGGCATGGCCAACTGCGATCACCATGTCGATCTGCGCACCGAGATCGACCAGCTCGGCCTGGTCATGGGCCGCGATTACGTCGTCGTCTACGACTCCACCATGGCCCGCTTCTGGTTCTTTCATCCAACCGCCAAGGACCGCATCAGCGCCGCGCTCGCCCGCATCGAGACCGGCCGCATCCTCCCCGACGGCGAACTGGCCCAACTCGGCGCGCTCTTCCCCGACCGGTACTTTGGCGAACTCATCTTCCTGATGGAAGAGGGGACCCTCATCGTGCCCAGCCACATGGGCGAACGCCCCATCCGCGCCATGCACGGCTATCATCCCGACGCCCCCCAAAGCTACGCCGCCCTCTGCACCAACCAACCGGCCATCCCCGAGCGCATCCGTGCCATCCCCGACATCTACCGGCTCATGCTCCAAGAAGCCCAAACCGTCACCCCCCGCCGCCCCTTCGTCAGCAATCTCTCACAGAGCCCCCCAAGCCACCGAGTCACCTCCCGGTAGAAACGGCTCGCCGCGCCGTCCGCTCCGATCCATTGGGGAGTTGGAACCACGAAACACACGGAACACACGAAAACGAATTTCGGCTCAGGACAGCGGACTCCGGACTCAGGACTTCTTTCTTCTGACCTTGGACCTCTTCAACGTGGGAGCGGCGTCCCGCCGCGATTCCGTTCCCGGTAGGGAGGGCTCGCCGAGCCGTCCGCCCGCTCTGACCCGCCGCCGCGCCGCCGACCGGCGGCTTGACTCCGCCGCTGAAGTGTCGAGAATGCCGGGCGTGAACGTGAAAGCCACCTCGTTACGGAGTTTCGGCCGAATGCTGTTTGCTGGTTGACTGGCAGAAGCCACCCCAACGTCCCGATTACCTGACTCCACAAGAATGGGCCGCCGTGCCCGACTCGATCACCGTTCGGATCATCCACGTCCGCCTCGGCTCCGCCACGCCAAGCGGTTGCAGCGCCGGCTGCTCGAAATCCTGGCCCTCGACCTGGTCCCCCGATGTCCTGAGTAACCGGGACTGTCAGGTTCTTAAGCTTCTGGGGCTGGGCCGCATCAACAAGGAGATCGCGGACGCTTTGGAGGTTGATGTTCGTACCGTCGAGAGCTACCGGCGGCGCATCAAGGAAAAGTTGGGGGTGAAATCCGCGCGGGAGCTGCCGCGATTGGCAGTGTTATGGACCGCTGGCTCGACTGAGCATGTCTCGATGGAGGAGGAGCTCAGCGGCTG
>JBFZFE010000185.1:0-13519 GCA_041306525.1 Verrucomicrobiota bacterium
CAAAGCCGGTAAAGAGCAGGCCGATGTGCAAGGTCAGGCCGATGCAGCTGGCCGGCAACCAGTGCTCGAACACCGGGTTGAGATCAAGGAATGGAATCGGCAGCAGGTAGATGCCCTTGCCTAAAAACGCCTGGGTCAGCGTCGGGATCGCGATGTAAACCAAGCCGAACGCCGCCCCAATCATCGCGCCCACGGAGAAGCAGTACTGACGAAAGCCCTTCTTGTGTTGTTCCTGGCTGACTTCCGCCAGCGCAATGGCGCCTTCCGCATGGATGGGCGCCATCGGGAACGGGAGCTTCTCGACATCCACGGTCAGTTTGTAGACGAGATAGCCCAGTGAAAGCTGCGTCAGCTTGCTGAGCACCATCGCCGCGACGGTCACGCCAATGACCGGCCACCACGCCTGCGACCAGAACGCCGTGTAGGCGGCGTCGCCCAGCGGCGAGAACCAGTCCGGTACCTGGTGGGCGATGCCAAAATTATGAAAGGCTTCCGAGTTGCGCAGATACCGGTTCCAGACCAGGTGCGCAAAGATGCCGCCCCCCAACGCCAACCCGCCCGCGATATGTGTCAGATGCGAGAGGGTGTACTTGAGGATGTAGAGCTCCTGTTTCTTCAACGTCACAAACGCCCGCCGCGAAAGCTCCACAAACAGGATGATGGTGACCCACTCAGCCGCCGTGCCCAGGTCCTGGCCGATCATCAGCCCCATGAAAATCACGCCCGGCAACATCACGAACGCCACGAAGGCCGCCCCCAGCGCGGTGCGCCAGGTAAACCCGTTCTCGAAGGGCTCGTGCTGGATCGCCTCGATGGTGAAAGAGCTGTCGTAGAACGCTTCCGTCTTCGGGCCGCCGGGGGCGGGCGCCGCGGAAGGTTTGGGTGGGGGAGTGGGTTCAGACATGGGACGCAACGGCGGGGGTTGAGGTGGCGCTGCCGACGTTCTTGTAGAGCTCGACGCCTTCGTTGATGTAACGTTTGCGGCTGTCGTCATCGAGGTTGCGCCAGAGCAGGAATTGGCGCCGGACGAGGTCGAGGAAGCCGTAATTGGTGCGCAGCCACGCTTCCTCGGTGCCGCTGGTGCGATGCAAGGTGAGCGCGACCGCGAAGATGCCCTCGTTGTCGGTTGGCAACACGCGCATTTCAAACTGCTGCGCCACATCGAGGTCGTAGGGCTGCAGCCACATGGTGCACTTGGCGATCAAGGCGGCGCCGCACTCCAGGCGGATGTGCCGGCAATTGAAGTCCTGGCTGGTCGACTCGGTATGGTTGAGCAGGAAGCGCCGGAAGAAGGCCATCATGCCGACCGCGTTGCCGCGGGTCAGGGTGAACGGCAGCACGTAGCGGATCCGGCCATCATCCGCGGGCGCGGGCAACTCCCATTTCTCCATGCCCGAAGGAGCAGCGAGCCGGGCGGCTTTCTTGGCCGGGAAAAGCGTGGCCAGCAGGACAACCACACCCGTGCCGAGCGCCAGCCCGATGGCGCTGAGCGAGGCGAAGTTCAGCGACAGGGTGACCAGGAAATCCGGCTGCATGTGCAGACGGACCAATGGCACCAGGTTGGCGAATGCCAGGCCGCTGAAGGTTCCGCAGACGATGCCAATGATGCTGAACACCATCGATTCGCTGAGCAGGAGGAACGAAATCTGGGCCGGCGACAACCCAATCGCCCCGAGCATGCCGACTTCGCCTTTGCGCTCCTCGACGGCGCCGAGCATCGTGTTGGTGACGATGAGAATGGCGAGGATGACCGGCACCAGGATCTTGGCGATGCCGCCCACGGATTGCTTCTGTTGCGTCGTCAGCAGGCTGAGCTTGCCGTCCACCGTCCCGAACACAGCCGCAGTGACGCGCAGGGCGAGGTCTTGATAGAACGATTTGGTGTCAGCCCCCGGCGGGAAGCGGACCACCACCGAGCGGAGCGTCGCCTGGACTTCGGTGCGCGCGGCCAGCGGGATGATGACGAGGCGTTGCCAGCTGATGTGGTAACCGGGGGTCTCGTTGGCGATGTCGCCGCCGCCGGCTTTGGGCGTGTAGCCGCTGCGCAGGTAATCGACCATCGCGAGGCTCTTGCCATTGACGTCCCGGTAACGGTCAGCTTCCTTCGTATTGAGAATGCCGATCACGCGCCAGGTGTGGTTGCGGAAGCGGACGAGGGGCAGTTGGGCATCCGGCTTGCGGGTGCCGTCGGCCTGCAGCAGATCGGCGGCGGTGATGCCGAGCGCGGCGGCGGCGTTGTCGGGCAAAATGCAGTGGAAAAGATCGGTCGGCAGGAACCACTGTTGTCCGCTGACTGTTTCGTGCAGATGACTGAAATCGCGTTCCTGCGGCTCGAACGCCATGATCCCCATCAGGATGGAGTTCTTCCGGCCGTACCGGATATCGATCTGGTTGATGCCTTCACGCTCGGCATTGTTGCCGCCCTCGGCTTCCAGGTAGAAGGCGCGCTGGGCCACCTGATACTGGTTGCCGAACTCGCTGATCACCGCGGCGGACATGCTCTCGGCTTGTGGCGCCCAGTAAATGTTGCGCATCATCATGCCTTCATATTTCGGCGGCAGCGGCTCGACGATCTGGCCCTCAACATCCTTGTCCAGCGGCATCGGGCGGACCAACAAGGTGTCGGTGCCCTTGACCGAGACGAACGTCACAATCGAGAAGGTCAGTGCCGTCACGGTGAACGCCGTCAGGAAGGTGCGCGTCTTGCGTTTCTTGAGATTGGAAACCCCGAGTGAAAGCGCGGTGCTCAAGGAGCTGACAACGCTGATCTCCTCGCTTTCCACCTCGCCGCCCGCCGCGCGGGCGCGGCGCACGAGCACCTCGAAGCGTTGATAGCAGAGCAGCAGCACAATGCTCGACATCAGAATCATGGTGTAGGCGATGACAACGATGAAGGGCGAGACGCTGATGCGAAACGCGGGATGCAGGAAGTTCAGGATGATTACACCCGCGGCAAAGATCAACGTGGTCCCCACCAACCGGGCCACAATCCCCTTGCCGCCGAGCAGGATTTTCTCCGCGAACGCGCTGGCCGGCAACAGCAACGCCATCAACAGCACGGCGCTGAAGACAGCCTGCCGGCCCATGGTCAGGATGCGCGGGTAGAACTTGATGAGAATGCCCCACGCTTCGCGGGCGTTGCCGCTGACTTCCTGCCAGTGTTTCGCCGCCACTGCCTGGTCGGCAGTCGCCAGTTTCTCGCCGGCCCGCTCCAGCGCGGTGGAGACGGCCTGGTCGGTGATGCCGAAACGATGGTAGAGCGCTTGTCGTCGCAGCGCGAGGGTGTGCATCTGCCGGGCGGCTTCCAAAGGCGTGAGCGCCAACGCTGTCTGGGCGCCCCCCACGAACAACCCCTTGCCTTCGGGGTCTTTATCGCTGACCTCGCCGACGAGCAGCAGTTTGTAGCTGTTGCCCCTGCGCACCAGATACTGGACGTGACGCTTGGCCGGCAGGTACAGCAGGTTGGCCTCGGTGTTGTCCTCGTTGTACTCGTTGGCGGGATGGTCGTAGGAGTAGTGGGCGGGCTGACCGCGCAGCACGGCGTCCTGCACAATGACGAGTTGTTCCTTGCCGACCGGCCTGTAGTCAGTCGGGTCCAGCCCTGGGAAGAAAACCAGCGGCGTCGCTTCGGTCATGACCAGTTTCTTCTCGATGTCCTGGCTGAACAACAGTTTGAAGGCCGGCGTGAGCTGCTGCGTGCCGACCCGACCGCGGTCCACCACCTTGTCCATGAGCGCGCTGCCGCGATCCAGCCGGTAGGCATACACATGCGGCTTGGACTTGCTGGTGGAGTTCCATTCGAGTGATTCGATCGGCAGCACGAAACTGCCGTTGAGCAGCGACGGCACAATGATGCCCCGGCGCATGCCGCGGAAGGTGGCGGTATTGGCCGGATTGTCGTCCAGTCTTTTCAACCCGGGGTAGTACACCCAGCAATCGGCGACCGGCTGCTGGGCATCCAAGCCGCTGCGGACGTTGAACTGCACACACTTGCCGACCAACCGGCCAAACGCGTTCTTCTTGGTGCTGCGCCCGGGCCCGATGGAGTCCACCGGGCTTTCCAAGCCGATCTTCCACATCAACATCGCAGTGCGGGCTTGGACGCTGAGGTTCTTGAAGTTGGTGCGCTCGATGACATCGGCCGGCGTATCCAGCCGGTCAAACATGTCATTGGCGGTGGTGACCGGCATCAAGCGAACGTTTGCGGCGAGCCAGAAATCGGGGTAGTACGCCGGGCCGTCGCGCACCGTGAAAGCCATGTCCACCCGGTCCATATCCGTCAGGAATGGCCATTCCACCGTCCAACCGCCTTGCGCCGCCGCAAAGACCGCGACATCACGGAAACGCTGGTTGTACTTCTCATCGCTTGCGACTGTCCGCAGCTTGTTTTTCCCCTCAGAAATAACGACCGAACTGTCGGCATCACCGAGATCAACCCAGAACCCCAGCGTCCCGTAGCGCCCGATCTTCTCGTCGAACGCCCTGGCCAGCCGCAGGTTGTGTTCCTCGTTGGCCGTGCGGGCCTCTTCCTGCGCCAATTCCTGCTCAAATCGCTCGATCAGCGTCGCCGCGGTGACGCCCGCGATGTTGGCGCTGTCGATCTGCTCGCGAAACTTGGTCAGGCGCACCGGCCAGGAGTAACGCAGCCGGTCAATCGTCGCCTGGGTCAGCTTGACCATCGCGCTGATGCGTTCATCGATGGCGTCGGTGGCGGCCTTCTTTTGCAGCAACAGCGCGCGTTCCTCGGCCAGCAGGATGCGCTTCTCGTCAATGCGCGTCTTCAGCCAGACGCCAAACCATTCCGCATCCTTCTTGTTGAGCTCCTTGACGTCGCCTTCGCCCTTCCACCACGCCCGCGCGGTCCGGTAACGCTTCAGCGTGGTCGCGGAATCAGCCACGTAATCGGAGGTCCATGTTGACGTGGCGCGCAGGTAACTCTCCGCCAAGCCGCGGCTGGCCAGGCCGCCCATGTGTTCGCCATCGAGGAACGCGAAGAGGATGCCTTTGCGGCGGGTGGTGTGCGGGCTGGTCGCCAGATGTTCCAACCCGCTCAATGCCACCGCGAGGTTGGCGGCCACCTTGGCGCCGTGCGGCGCATCCGGCACGACGTTGACGGCGTCAATCGGCACGGCCACGACCAGTGAGTCGTTGAAATTCGGGATCACCAGCTCGGTGCCGACGCTGACCGGGCTCTTGATGTCGGTGAAGTTGTTGCTTTCTGCCAGGGCTTCGACGGAAGACTGGTAATCGATGGCAATGCTTTGCAGCGTTTCGCCTTCGCGCACGACATGCCGCAACGGCGGGGTCGGCGGCAGATAGGCGAACAACGACTCGATGGGCTGCTGCTGATACAAGGCGCCGCCGTCGAGCCGGCACTGCCGGCCCGCGCGCTCGCGCAAGGCCGCGCCGGTCGCCTGGTTGACATAAAAGCGCGGGAAGGGCGCGGGCGTGTTGTAGAACAATCCTTCGGCCTTCTCGCGCAGCATCCGTTCGGACTCGACGACGATGACCGCCTTGGCCCCATGCGAATAGAGGCGCTCCCAGTTGCGGCCTCCTTCGAACTCCATCAACGCAATCGCGCCGCGCAGTTCCTGGCCGCGAATGTCGCCCCAATCGCCCTTGCCGGTCCAGACCAGCGGGCCGGTGATGCCATTGGTCGGGCAGAGCGAGGGCATGACGCCATTGGGCCAGATGGGCTGCAACGCCCAGCTTTGGTCGCCCACGCTCACGGCGGTACCGGGCAAAGTGACCGGGGCCATCACGGTTCCCTTGAGTGAACCGAGCAACACAACCCCGTTCGCGCTGAGCGCGTCAATCTGGCGGCGGAGGAATTGCTGGACCGGCAGATCCGGGCTGCGACTGCCGATGCCGAGGTTGCCCAGGGCCAGAATCTCGCGGGTGCGTTGTTCCAGCCGTTGTGGCGCCACCGCCTGGGTCATCTCGTTCAGCGACGGCACCGACAGTGCCTGGAAGCGCTCGAGTTGTTTGCGCGTGGCGGTCGGGAGACGTTTGACCCGGTCCTCGTTGCCCGTGGCGCCGAGGCAAAGCAGCGAGGCCAGTATGCAGAGAGAAGTTGCCCAGCGCATCAGTAGAACCTCGGGCTGAAGGCCGGTTTGGCCTCGAAATGTTTGATGAACTCGCCAGGCACGCGCTGGTGCGCCTGTAGATACCGGTGCCGCGCCGAGGCGATGAAATCGGTCATGTTCCACGCGAACACCGTGACGATGGCGCCGACCACCAGGCCGAGGAACAGCGGCTTGGCCTGCTTGAAGGTGTTCATGCCGCCGTATTTGATCACGAGTTTCTTGGTGATCCAAGCCACGAACACGCTGCCCCACAGCCAGGAGGCTTCCCGTCCGCCTGCGGCGTCGCCTTTGAAATAGGGCGAGACGTGATCGTAATAGATGCTGACCAAAATGATCATGTACCCGAGCGGATGCAGCGGGAAACGGAGGAAGCGCTGGCGCAGAAACACCAGCAGCCCCACCAGCGCCGCGCCGCCGAGCATGTAGCCAATCCGGATCCAATGCACCGAGGTGAACTTGTTCAGGCCATTCTCACCGAAGAAGTGCGACACCCAAAGCGGGTACGACGCGATGCTATGTGCCGTGAACCCGCCCTGCCCGGCCAATGCTCCGCTGCTGAACTCCGTGCCCCAGAAATAGGACAGCACCAGGAAACTGACCATGCCGACCGTGATGGCCGTCACGAAGGCTGCGATGGCGGAAATGGTGATTGTGCGGGCCGGTACCTTGTGGCGGCGGGCCAGTTCGTAATTTTCCAACTGTTGCGGAACCACGCGCATCAGCAACGTCACCGGCAGGACCGCCAGCGAAATGAAGCGGGTGTAAATCTCGGCGCCCGTCCAGCCGGTCACCCCGAAGACCATCGGGAACTTGGTGAACTCGTAGGAGACATGGTGCGTATGCAGGCCGGTCTCCGCCCGCACGCGGGCCGCAGCGATGGTCTGGGCGGTTACAAACAACACGACCAGCGCAAGAAACGCGAGATTCGTCTGTCCCATGCTCCAGAGCAACCCGACCAGCAGCGTGCCGAGAACCCCGCCAATGATCCAGCGTTTCGAGCGTTCCCGGCCGCCGAGACTCTTGAAGATGACCAGCGCGCTATAGCACAGGCAGGCCCCGATGAACTGCTCCATCCAGAACGGAAAAAGCCGGCCGCCCCCATAGCCCGTGTAGAGCGGATCGACGATGTTGGGGTTCGCCAGCCGCGCCAGCATGAAGACGAAGTTTAACCCGAAGAACAGCACCCAGACCGAGAAGCTCACTTCGAGGCTCACCAGGAAAGCCAGCCCGAGTACGATGGGCGATAGCACGAAGTAGACATGGGTCATCTCGCGCAGGGCGGCATTCTGCCCGAAGATCTCCTTCGACACATCGAAGTACACCACAAAGGTGTTGCCGGTGAAACCGTAGTGCCCAAGCGCCTCGGCGGAGATCCAGACCACGCCGATGATGACGCCCACCCACCAGACCGGGCTGAACAGGCTCTTGCGCTTGGCGGGCTCACGCAGATCCTCCGCTGTTTCCAGTTGTGAATCGTGACGGATCAGGAAGTCGGCGGCCTCCACCAATGGGAAGGCCAGGTTTTCCCGCTCAATCCATTTGTGCCGCAGCCAGTCGGCCAACAACAGCAGCAGACCAAAAATTACGGCGCAAAGCGTGCCCCACAGCAGCAGGGGCTTGACCCAAAGCTGCCACGGCAACCGGTCGGACAGTTCGTCCAGGTTCTGCCACATGGTCTGGCGGGCGCGCCGCTGCCCGGCCACTTGGTCGCTCCAGAGATTGTCGCGAAAAGCGGCAAGGTTGAGGTTTGGTTTTCCTTCGGTGCCGTCCTGCTTGATGAGGTCATTGCGCTCGGCGCGCGACATCCGGTAAAGCAGTCCGCCCCGGATGGCGCCGATTTCCTCGTCGCTGAGCTTGGCGTAACGCGCTTGGAGCTTACCGGCCAGCTCGGTGCGGACCCGTGCGAAGTCACTGCGCGACAACTGGGAAGCATCCGTGCGCAACGCTCCCGCGCGCAGTTCCAGTGCTTCGATGCGTTGCTGCAAAGCGGCGCGCTCGGGGACGCTCAACCGCTGTAGTTCGCGTTCCAGACGCACCCGGCTGCTTTGGTCCAGTGCGTTCCAGTTGACCTGCAGCATGCTGGCTTCCTGCTCGTCAACATTCTCCAGCGCCGTCACCAAGCGCGTTGCCGCCGCCGCGCTCTCGCTTTCGGCGGCCGCCAAGCGGCTCTGCAACGCCGCGCCCAAGACCTGTGTCTTGTCGGCGGCCTGCACGGCCAGCACCTCGTCGACGCCCAGCTTGGCAACCGCGGCGATCAGCGCGTCGTCAACCGGCGGCTTGGCCAGTGCGCCCACGAGCAGGCGTTGGGTGTTGGCGCGTTCCTTGAGGACGGCATTTTCCTGCAGGAAACGCAGCAATCGATCCGCCTTGTTCCAAGCCAGTTCCGCTGTGGGCGGCACCACCGGGAACCAGTCCGGGTCCTGGGCATTGTAGGCGGTCCGGTAGGTGCTGGTGCCGTTATTGAGATATTCGCCGGCAACGGCGTAGATGGACAGCATCAGCGGGCGGATCAGCCCGATGTTCATCAGCGGCACGCCAATGGTCAGCATGCAGTAAAGAATGACGATGTTGGGCCGTGACATCGTCCGCCGTTTCGCCAGCACCCGCACCACTGCGGCCACGAGAACAAAACTGAAGACCAGCCCAATCGCCCAGCCGACAGGTGAGGCCGTCTCGAGATCGTGGTTGAGCGCGCCCATGGTCAGGAACTGCGCGCAGGGCACCAGGACCGCGATCAACAACATGCCAAACAGGATGACGGGGAGCGTTTTCTTCATGTCAATGGATCGATCCCACGTTGATCGTCAAATCCTTGCGCTCGACGATGCGCTCGACGCGGCCGTCGCGCAGATGCACGACGCGGTCCGACACGTTCAGCATCCGGTGATCATGGGTGGCGGTGACGACAGTGACGCCGCGTTCCCGGCTGAGTTCGGCAAGCAGGTTGACGACTTCCAAGCCCGTTTTGGAGTCGAGGTTGCCGGTCGGTTCATCCGCGAGCACCAAGCCGGGATCGTTGGCCAGTGCGCGGGCAATGGCGACGCGTTGTTGTTGGCCACCAGACAGTTCCGTTGGCAGGTGATGGAGACGGTGACCGATGCCAACGCGTTCGCAAAGCTGGGCCGCTTTCTTGGCGGCTTCCTCGACTGAAAGCCCGAGCAGGCGCATGGGAAGCATCACGTTGTCTTGGGCCGGTAATACTTCAATCAGGTTATAATTCTGGAAAATATAGCCGATGTTGACGCAACGCAGGTAAGCCAGCTCCGCTTGTGTCAGTTCCAGGAGATTGCGTCCGCCGATGCGCACGGTTCCCTTGGTGGGGAAATCGAGCGCGCCGACCATGTTGAAAAAGGTGGTTTTGCCCGAACCGCTGGGTCCCATCAGCGAGACGTATTCGCCCTGATAAATGGCCAGATCGATGCCGCGCAACGCATACACCACGGAATCACCCGTAGCGTAGGCTCTCTCGACATCACATGCCTCGATTAGAATCTCGTCGGTTCGTCCCATGAAGTGCAGCAGCAACGCGCTCTCGCCTCGCGCCGCCAGTGGCCTCTTCTACTAACGGCACTCGCTACTTGGGTCAAGCAGAACTCCCCTCAACACTGCGCCCCCCGCAAGCTTGCGCCCGGGCCGGGCGCCCCCTACACTGCGCCCAACCGGAGAAAAACACACATGTTACGGGCTGGTTTCACGGAAATTGAAATAACACCGCCGAGCACGGCGGACTTGATCGGTTACGAGTTCCGCCAACAGGAGTTGCCGGCGGGAAATGCCGGGGTCCATGACCCTTTGTTTGCCCGGGTGCTGGTTCTGGACGACGGCACCGGCAAACTCGCCGCCCTCGTCAGCCTGGATCACTGTATCCTGCTGGCGCCGCTGGCCCGACAAATCCGCCGGGCGCTCGCCAGCAAGCTGAAGACGTCCGCGGACCGCATTCTCGTCTGCTGCACCCACACCCACTCGGGACCGTTTTATGAAAAGAGTCCATGGCTCATCGAACGGGTCAGCACCGCTGCCGCGCAAGCTGCCGGGTTGACCTACCCGGTCACGGTGACCACGCAAAACGCGCCGTTGGGCATCGGCTACAACCGCCGCGTCATTACCGGCGACGGCCTGCGTCATTGCTGGAATCCACAGGAGTTTCCCGCCTTGCAGCCGGGACCATCGGCTGACCCGACCTGTACGGTGGTCGTCTTGCGCCAGACAAATGGTCCGCGCCAGTTCATTCTCTGGAGCGTGGGCGCTCACCCGGTGGTCCTCGGCAAGACCAGTCGCGTCATCAGCGCTGACTGGCCAGGCCGGGCTTGCCGGCTCATCGAGCAGACCTTGCCGGGAGCGCACAGCCTGTTCTTGCTGGGGGCCTGCGGCGACATTCATCCGTGGGTGGCAACACAGGAGGAACCTTCTCAATTGGAACTGGTTGCGAACACAGCTTCGAGTCTGGTTTGCCTGCTGGCGCAAGCGACGAGACCGGGCGACACTGCCGCAGCCTTGCGCATCACGACCAAGACTTGGCGGGGATTGGACCTCACGCTTTGGAACCTGGCCGGCGTCTGGATTGCCGGCCTGCCGGTTGAGTTGTTCAGCGAACTGTCAGCCTCATTGCGTCAAGGACTGGCCGGTCCGCTGGTGGTCGCCACCTGTGCCAATGGCTGGACTGGTTATTGGCCGACCCGGCAAGCTTTCGCCGAAGGCGGTTATGAAGTGGACGGCGCGCGCGCGATGGGACGGAAACCGGGCGACGGCGAGCGACTGGTTGCCACCGTTGTGCAGATGGCGAAGGGGCGGGCAGCATAAATTGTCGTGAGCCGTTCTTGAGTTCCGCAACGGCAGCCTATAGAGTGGCGCACATGCCTTCGGCTCGTTGGGAGATCGGTCAGCTTAAACTTCGCCCGGAAATTGTCTGGGCGATGGCTATTTCCAGCCTGAAAGTCCGCCTGCCGCGAACCATGCTCACCACGCTCACCATCAGCACGGCGACCGCTTTCATGATGTGGTTGCTGGTAGCGCCCACTTCCGGCGATCTGACCGAGCGTCAAAGCTGGGCCGTGATGCTGGTCCTCTGCCTGATTGTCAGCGGCGTTGGCGTTCTGAACACGATGTTGATGTCGGTGACGCAGCGTTACCGGGAGATTGGCACGATCAAATGTCTTGGCGGGCTCGACAGCTTGGTGCTTTACAGCACGCTGCTCGAAGCTGCGATTCTCGGTTTGGTGGGCGGCATCATCGGGGCGATCCTCGGGGTCGCAATTGGGTTTGTGCTGGCGCTGGCTGACTACGGCGGCGCGGTGCTGCAACATTTCTCGCTGGTGCGCTTGCCGGTGCAGATTCTGATCGTGTTTGGAGTGGGCATGCTCTTCACCACGATGGGCGCGGCGATCCCGGCTTGGATTGCGGCCAAAATGCCACCGATCGAAGCCATGCGGGGGGAGAAATGAGTTCCACGCCGGCCACCAACACCCCCGTTGCCCCGGTGACGGACTGGTTTGCGAGTCTGGAGCATCAGACGGAGTTCACCGTCATGACCCAGAAGGTCAGCAAACATTACGTGATGGGCGGTGAGACCATTCACGCGCTCGATGACGTGTCGCTGACGATCAACACCGGCGAGTACATCTCGATCATGGGCCCGAGCGGTTCGGGCAAGACCACATTGTTCAACTGCATCGGCGGCCTGACCAAGCCGACCTGCGGCAACGTGTTCATCGACGAGGTGGACCTGGCGCAGCTTGATGCGCACGAGCTGGCGTGGCTGCGCTGCCGGAAAATCGGCTACATTTTTCAGAGCTATAACATCGTCAAGGTGATGACCGCCCTCGAAAACGTCACCTTGCCGATGCTCTTTGCCGGTGTGCCGCCCGAAGAAGCCCAGGACCGCGGCGTGGCGCTGCTCAAGCGCGTCGGCCTCGGCGACCGCATCCTGCATACCCCCAAGGAACTTTCCGGCGGCCAGCAACAACGCGTCGCCATCGCGCGCGCGTTTGCCAACAAACCCGCCATTGTCCTCGCCGACGAACCGACCGCCAACCTCGACCTGAAAACCGGCGAGGAGATCATCCAATTGATGAAACTGATGAACCGCGAGCAGGGCGTCACGGTCATCTGTTCCACACATGATCACAAGATGCTCGATATCTCAGACCGCATCATCTGGATGCGCGACGGCAACATTGAACGCATTGCGCGCCGCGACGAAGTGAAGATCCAGATCAGCGAGATGAAAGAGCACTGAGCCCGAAACACGCCCGGTGGAGGGCGTTTGCCGTGTTCAACAGGAGAAATGCCATGAAAGCATTGCTATTGTGTGCCTTGTTCGCCACTTCCACCCATGCCGGCTGGAACATCCCGTCCCCCGCCAAGGCCAATGATCCCGCCGCCAAACAAGCGCCCGCCAGCGACCCGCAGACTTACCCCGACGAAGCCGGTTTCCAGAAACGCGTGAAGCTGATCGTTGACGGCCTCAAGGACGAGGACCTCGGCAAATGGCGGCGCGGTTACTTCAGCGGCGGCGACCCCGGCAAATTTCTCCCCGGTGCCGCCATGGCCCGGCTGCTGGCCAACTGGGCCCGGTTCCTCCCCTTGTTCGGCGACGTCCTCACCGAGGACACCCAGAAGAAACTCGCCGACGCCCACGGCCGCAGCAACCGCTACTTCAACCAGACCGGCACCGAGAATCACAAGATCATGTGGCTCGCCGCCGCCAACGTCATGCCGCATTACGTGCAAGGGGACCGCTTCTCCGGCCAAGGCAAAACCCAAGCCATCGCCGAGGCCAAGAAACAGCTCCGCAATTACGTCAAAGGCCTCTACGCCGCCGGTCAGGGCGAATGGGATTCTTCGACCTACCTGATGTTCGACCTCCACGGGATGCTCAATATTTATGACTTCGCCAAGGACGAAGAAGCCCGCCTGCTCGCCAAGGCTGCCCTCGATTGGTACGTCGGCGGCTACGCGCTGAAGTATCGCGACGGCGTCTACACCTCTCCCAACCAACGCGGTTTTGCCGGCACGCCCGTCAGCACCATCTCCGACCAGACCGGCTGGCTCTGGTGGGGATTGCCCGGCGGCCATCAACTGCCCAAGGCCGACGGCTTCCGCTACACCATGCACCCGGCCACCTCCTCCTGGCGCCCCAGCAAAATCCTCTGCAACATCGCCCGGCAAAATCTGCCCAACCTGCCCGTCGAACAGCGCAACACCAAGCCCAACTATTGGTACGGCGGCAACCTCGAACCCAAAGCCGGTCACTACGCCGAGACCGTGTACATTGCCCCTCAATTCACCATCGGCACCCTCTGGAACGGCCACGGCAGCCAGATCTCGCGGTTCATGGTCGCCGTCCAATCCGACAAAGGCGCTGTCACCTTCACCGGCGGCAACCCGCGTCAATCCGACCATACCGGCAAGAAGACCGGTATCGGTTTCGCCGA
>JBFZFE010000186.1:0-6145 GCA_041306525.1 Verrucomicrobiota bacterium
CGGGCTTCGCGCGCTTCAAGGGACTCGGTGAACTTTCGCCGACGCAGATGGCCTCGCTCTGGCCGCAACGTCACACCGTCACGGCCGCCGAGAAACAACTGGCGAGCCGGGCGTGGACTGCGTTGCGTTCGCCCGGCCCGCGCCCGATGCAACAACTGCTCGAGGAAGACCTGACGCCGTTGCGTTATCTGTGCGCCGCGCTGCAACGTCGCCTGGAAGAATTGCCGTCCACTCGCAATGGCCTGAACCGGACCGAGAACGCGGCCTTGGCGGCCATCGCCGCCGGTAAGGTGACCTTGCCGGACATCTTCCGGTTTGTGTCCGATGCCGAGGAGGCACCGTTTCTGGGCGATACCATGTTGTACTGGAAGCTGGCGGAGTTGGCGCAGGCGAAGCAGCCGGTAATCCAGGTTACCGGGCCCGGCCCGATCCCGCTGTGGGAGACGGCGGGAGACATGAAGGCGTGGACGTTGTCGCTGACCGATACCGGCCGCGCGTTGCTGACCGGCACCGCGGATTGGCTGCGGCTCAACGGTGCCGAAACGAGTTGGCGATGGAGCGAACAAACGCGTCAAGTCGAGATGTCGTAGTGAAATTGGTGCCGAGATTGTTCAGCCCTGCGCGCTGAAAAGCTATGGCCGGAGCGTATTCCGCACAAGTGCGCTCGACAAACTCGCCAAGGAATACGCCACGCAGTAGGATGCCGGCACGATGAACTACCGGCATACACAACAGGCACCGCTGTATTTGTTCATGCTGGCCGGCGCACTGTTTTTCGCGCTGATGCTGGTTTTCCCGGAAATCCCTCCCGCCGCACGCGTCGTGCCCTCAATTGCCGTTGTCCTGTTCGTGTTCTTTGCGTTCTGCTTCATGCACCTGACCGTGCAGGACGAGGGAATGCATCTCGGTGTGCGCTTCGGGCCACTGCCAGTATTTCGGAAACGAATTCCCTATGCGGCGATGACGAGCGTGGTGCGCAGCCGGTCGAAGATCATCGATGGCTGGGGCGTGCATTGCGTGATTGGCCGTGGCTGGACCTGGAACTTGTGGGGCTTTGATTGCGCTGAGATTCGTCTGGGCGCGAAGATCATCCGCGTCGGTTCCGATGACGCTGATGCGCTGGTGAAATTCCTCGAAGGCAGAATCCAAGGAGAAAGACCGTGAAGTGTATCGCGCCCCCTGCAAAATGAAGTGTCTGGCTCTCATTCTGGCTGTCTTGGGATTATGCGCGCCGGTGCCGTTGCGCGCTGAGCCGGTCAGGTTGGAGGATTTGCTGGGCGAGATTGATGAGGAGACCGTCTCGAACCTGGTCGCCGTCGTCGCCACGATGACCGGGGTCGCCCCCAAAGAGATCGCGGCCATCGGCCAACGGTTTCAGGAAGAGCTTGCCGGTGAGTACGTCCTGGAAGTGGCGCCGCTGCGGGACTTGGGGTTGGCGGTGTTGCCGTGGTTGAGCCAGCAGGCGGAGACGCGGGTCTTTGTCGCGCCGTTGCGGCAGTGGTTGGATGAGTTTGCCCGGGAGGAGGAATTGCGCTTCACGCTGGCAGCGCCGCGCCTGGAGTTGCCGGTGTCACCGGAGTTGTTGCCGCTCGGACCGGCGATTGACCTCGTGCCGGTGCCCGAACGACAGCCGCCCTGGCGCGCGCCCAAGACAACGACCCAGACCTGGCCGACGCGCGCCCGGGAGCTCGTCCCGCAACTCAAGCCGGTATTCATCGAGGAAGGCGTACCGGCCGAGTTGGTCTGGATTGCCGAAGTCGAATCGAGCTTCAATCCCCGCGCCAAGAGCCGCGTCGGCGCGGCGGGGCTTTTCCAGTTGATGCCGGAGACGGCGGCGATGCTGGGTTTGTCCACCAGTCTGCTGCGCGATGAGCGGTTGGATCCCCACAAGAATGCCCGGGCCAGCGCCCGGTACCTGCGTTATCTGCACGGCAAGTTCCGCAACTGGCCGCTGGTGCTGGCTGCCTACAATGGCGGGGAAGGGCGGGTGCGGCGTTTGCTCGACAACCGGGCGGTGCGCAGTTTCGATGCGATTGCGGCGGCGCTGCCACTGGAAACGCGACTCTACGTGCCGCGCATCGAGTCGGTGCTCCTGCAGCGCGAAGGTGTCTTGCTCAAGGAGTTGCCGCCGCCGCGTTGAGTCAGTTGGCGGACGGCGGGAATGAAGAGAAGACAGGCGACTCGGTCAAGAGCCGCCCGTCCCTGAAGGATGCCGCTATTGCTTCTTGGCGGCCTTGGCTTGCTCGGCGCGAATCTTGGCCCAGCGCGCTTTTTGATAGGCGCGAATCCTGGCGATGGCGCTGGCGGGCATGGTGCGTTTCTTGGGCTCGACGGCCTGACCTGTGCTGGGCGTATCGCTCAGAATTGCGAGGGCGCGATCAATCTTGTTGAGGCGCTGCTGGAGGTTCTTCTTCTCCTGTTGGAGCTGTTCAACGATGTTGGACATGGGCTTACCTGCCTTTCTGTGGTTCACCGTATTGCATTTGTACCTGTCTTGGCAACCGGTCTCTCTTCTGTTGCCGGGTAGAGTAGTACCAGAACATCAATGGCTTGGCAGTGTTTTTCTTTTGACGACCGGGCCGGCTCGTTTTGAGTTGCCGCTGTTGCCGGGGCGGGATACAACAGCGCGCGTCTGCGGGGCACGCCGATGAGCAAACCAATTCGAGTGATTCAATACGGTCTCGGGGCCATTGGCCGCGCCGCGGCGCGGTTGGTTCTGGAGAAGAACAGCCTGCAACTGGTCGGGGCCGTGGATGCGGCGCCGCAGTTTGTCGGCCGCGATCTGGGGGACGTGCTTGGGCTGGGACGCGAACTGAACATCAAGGTCACCGGCCAGCCGGGAAGCTTGCTCGGGAAGAAACGCGCCGACGCCGTGTTGCACTGCACCGGGTCATCTTTTGCGGGTGAGTTTGAGCTATTTTCCGCGATCGCCAAGGCCGGTCTGCATTGTGTCAGCTCGTGTGAAGAAGCGCTCTACCCCGCTTGGCGTCATCCGGATCGCGCCGGCAAGCTCCACCGGATTTGTGTCCGGCATGGCGTCGGTTTGCTCGGGACCGGTGTGAACCCGGGGTTTGTGATGGATACGCTGGCCGTGATGGCCACGGCGGTTTGCCAGGAAGTGAAGTCCGTCAAGGTGCTGCGGGTCGTCGACGCCGGGACGCGTCGGGAAGCCTTGCAGCGCAAAGTCGGCGCCGGCTTGTCGGAAGGCGAATTCCGGCAGCTGGCCCAGGAGCTGAAGATCCGGCATGTCGGATTGGCGGAATCGCTGGTGTTTGTGGCGGACGCGCTGGGATGGAACCTCGATGCCGTGGATGAGAGCATCGCGCCGGTGATTGCCGACAAAACGGTGCAGACGCAGTTCCTGAAGGTACCGAAGGGCCATGCGGCGGGTGTGCGCCAGATTGCGCGCGGGTTGTGGCAGGGGCGGGAGGTATTGACGCTGGATTTGCAGATGTACGTCGGAGCGCCAACACCGCGGGATGAGATCATCCTGGACAGCACGCCGCCGATGCATGTCGTCATCCCGGGCGGCACGGCCGGCGACTTCGCCACGCCCGCCATTTTGGTGAATTGCCTGCCGCGAGTCGTGGAGGCAAAACCCGGGCTGCACACGATGAAAACCATCGCCTTGCCGCATGTTATCTTCTGATTTGGTGCCAGCATGCCGAACATTGTCTATTTCGATCTCGAAACGCAGAAAAGCGCGGCGGAAGTGGGCGGCTGGTCGCGCAAACGCGAGATGTTGATGTCGGTGGGCGTGACCTACAGCACCGGGCTGGGTGAATACCGGATCTACGATGAACCACATGTCCAGGACCTCATTCAACAACTCATGCGGGCGGATTTGATCGTCGGCTACAACCTCATCAACTTCGACTACGACGTGCTGACCGGTTACTCGCCGCTGGACCTGACGCAGGTGCCGACGCTGGATCTGATGAAGGATCTGGAATCGAAACTCGGGTTCCGGCCGCCGCTTGATTCGGTGGCGAAAGCGACCTTGGCGGCGCCGAAGATTGCGGATGGCCTGCAGGCGCTGCGCTGGTGGAAGGAAGGCCGCATCCTGGAGATTGCGGAGTATTGCTGTTTCGACGTCAAGCTCACCAAGGAAGTTCACGAGTTTGGGAAAGCCCATGGCGAAGTGTTTCTCACCGACCGCCTTGGTCAACGACGCAGCGTGGCTGTGAACTGGTGAAGACGCCGCCACAGGTTGCCGGGGATGAGGCTTTGCGCTACGATAAGCGCTCCATGGTTGTTGCTGATTCCGATGTTGACTTGATGTTGCGCGTGAAGCGTGGCGACAAGGAGGCATTCCGGGTGCTGGTGGAACGGCATCAACGCTCGGTCATCAACACCATCTACCGGGCCATCAGCGATTCCTACGAGTCCGAAGACCTTGCCCAGCGCGTCTTTGTGCAGGTTTATCGGGCATCGAAGCGCTACAACCCGACGGCGAAGTTCACGACTTGGTTGTTCACCATCGTCCACAACACCATCCTCAACGAGTACCGCCGGCGTTCCCGGCACGCGGCCGAGTCGTTGGAGGCGCTGACGCAGCCCTCGGGACCGGATGAGGTCGGCATGTCCTTCGCCGACACCACGGCACCCGACCCGGGCGATGAAGTGGCGGTTCGCGAATTGAAGGCCCGCATCCGCGTCGCCGTGGAGAAGTTGCCCACCCAACAGCGGATGGCCGTCATTCTGTGCCGGTACGAAGGACAATCCTATGAGGAGATCGCGAAAGTCTTGAAATGCTCGGTGGCGGCGGTCAAATCGCTGTTGCACCGTGCCCGCGTGGCGCTCAAGGAGGAGCTGCGCGGCCTGTATTGAGCCGCAACCTTTGCCCCGCGACGGGGTTAGACGATGACGTAGATGAAAACGATGAACTGCAATCAACTGCGCGAGCAGTTCGACGACCGGCTCGATGAGCGGCTCGACGAATGCCAGCGCGAAGCATTCGACCGTCATGTCGCGGTCTGCTCGGCCTGTGGGCCAGAGTGGAAATCATACACCGCGTCATGGGAAGTGCTGACGCGGCCCGAGAGTATCGAGCCGTCGTTCGGCTTTGTCGAACGCACGATGCGGCGACTCGATGAACAACCGGAGCCTGTCCTGTCCACCTGGCTGTTGCCGGTCTGGCGTTGGGCCCTGATGGGGTCGGCGGCTGCCATCCTGCTGGTCAGCGGCTGGATGTTGTGGCAACGCGTTGAAACCCAACGGGCTGGGGCGCTCTACACCGCCGTCAATGCCACTGATTTCGTTGAGGATTTCGACGTCATCGCTTCGCTTGATCTGATCCAAAAACAAGGCCGGCCGTGAATCACAAGCCGTTCATGCTTGCAGCCTGTTTGGTGGCGTGGACCGGCGGCGTCAGTTTTGCCGCCTCCAACACCCCACCGGCCAACGCCAAGCCGCCTCCTGATCCCAAGGTGGCCGAGGAAAAGAAGCTCAACCAGGAATGGGGCACCCTTTCATTCGATGAAAAGAAGTGGATCATTCGCTACTGCCAAGCCATTCGGGAGATGCCCGACCAGGAACGCCGCCTGATCAATGACCGTTTCGACAAATTTCTGCGCATGACGCCCGCGGAACGGACGATCATGAAACAGAACTATGCGAAGTGGCAGGCGATGAGCCCCGAGGAGAAGCAGAAAGCCCGCAGCGAATACCTCCGCCACCAGAAAGAATACGAGGCGGAGTGGAAGAAGAAGCACCCGACCCAGCCGCCGCCGCCCATCGAGTTCACCGTCAGCTCCGTGCCGCCGGACCGCGATTTTTACCGGGATGAGTTCCAGTTGATGATCCTCCAGTTGGACCTTCAAGGTGAACAACTCAAAGCGTTCCAGCTCAAGACAGCCGAACGCATGAAGGCGCTTGACGATTGGGAAAAGAGCAGAAAAGGCCGGCAAATCGCGGACATACAGAAGAGACTGCAACAGGCCCGGCAGGCCAAGGAGGAAGCCAAGATCAAATCCTTGGAGGAGGCAATCGCCCCGCTTAACGCCGAGTATTGGAGGCTGCGCGCCAGCCAGCGGGCCGATGTGATGTCCGTTCTTTCTCTGCCTCAACAGCAGCAATGGGCCACTTTCGTCCTCTTCGACAAGATCCGCCACCGCAACCTGCGCGGCATCAACCTGACCGAGGC
>JBFZFE010000187.1:0-11813 GCA_041306525.1 Verrucomicrobiota bacterium
TGTCACGATGGAACTGGCGGGAACCAACGTCTTCAGCGCCGGCAAGCTGCATGCGTTCAAGAGCACCGCGGCGGGGTTGAGTTCGGAGGTGGAGTTTTCCCCCGACATGGCGGATGGCCGGTATCTGGTCATCAAACGACCGTTGCGCGGCATCGTCGCTTGGCTCGAGAATCCCGCTTACCGCACTGAAGTGGGTGATTACGTGGTCACCAGCGACGGCAAACTGGTGGGCCTGATGGTGACCCGGGAGCGTTGTCTGCTGCTGACCCCCGAGAACATCACCGGCTGCGGCACCGCGATTCCGCTGGCGGACAAAAGCGGTTTCCAACGAGCTGTCCGCCAGGTTTCGCAGGCCCGGTAGGGCTGGGAATTGGCGGACTCGTAACGCGGTCGTCACCTGGTTGTCACAATCGGCAGGCAGCCTGCTGCCAGTGAAGCTGAGCAAACAACGCCGGGATTGGCGGTCGGCCCTGTTCACAGCGGCGACGGGGTTCGCGACGCTGTTGTGCGTGGCGATCATCGCCATCATCCTCGGCAACATCCTCTGGAACGGCGCGGCGCAGATGTCGCTGCGGTTCATCTTTGGCGGGACCAGCGAAGGGATGTTCGATGTCGAGAAGGCCGGTATCTTCCCGATGATCTTTGGGACGCTGGCGTTGGTGTTGTTGATGACCATCGGCGTGGTGCCCGTCGGCGTGGTGACCGCGATCTACCTGACCGAGTACGCCCGGCGCGAGTCGAACATCACGCGGGTCATCCGCGGCGCGATCAACAACCTGGCCGGCGTGCCCTCCATCGTCTTCGGGCTCTTCGGGCTGGGGTTTTTCGTGCAATTCGTCGGCGGCGGGATCGATCAATTCTTCTACGGCGGCGAACTGCACTTTGGGCAACCGGCCATCATCTGGGCGTCGGCCACGATGGCGGTGTTGACCTTGCCGGTGGTGATCGTGGCGACGGAGGAATCGTTGCGCGCGGTGCCCAACGGTTTGCGCGAGGGCAGTCTGGCGCTCGGGGCGACGAAGCTGTCGACGATTCGGAAGGTGGTGCTGCCCCAGGCGATGCCCGGCATCCTGACCGGCGCCATTTTGGCGGTGGGCCGCGGGGCCGGTGAGGTGGCGCCGATCATGTTCACCGGGGCGGCCTATTACCTGGCGCATCTGCCCAGCAAGGCGACCGATCAGTTCATGCATCTGGGATACCACGTCTTCGTGCTCTCAACGCAATCGCCCGACATCGAGCGGACAAAACCAATCCTGTACGGCACGGTATTGGTTCTGTTGCTGCTGACGTTTTTACTGAACCTGACCGCCGTGCTGGTCCGTGCCGGCATCCGCGCCAAGCTTCGAGCCACAGGGGAATGACATGAATGGTCCGATCTTCAACATCAACAACCTGAGCCTGTGGTACGGGCAAAAGCAGGCGCTCTTCGACGTGACCATCCCGGTGCGGCCGAAGTGCAGCACGGCGTTCATCGGGCCGAGCGGCTGCGGCAAGAGCACGTTGCTGCGCTGCTTGAACCGGATGAATGATCTCATCCCGAACGTGCGCACGACGGGCGAACTGACCCTGCATGAGCAGGACATCTTCGCGCCCGCGGTGGACGTGATCGAGTTGCGCAAGCGCGTGGGGATGGTGTTTCAGAAGTCCAACCCGTTCCCCAAATCCATCTTCGACAACGTCGCCTACGGTCTGCGGATTCAAGGGCTGACGCGCAAAGGCGAGTTGCAGGAGCGCATCGAGCTGAGCCTGCACAAGGCGGCATTGTGGGACGAAGTGAAGGACCGGCTCAACGATTCCGCGCTGTCCCTGTCCGGCGGCCAGCAACAGCGCCTGTGCATTGCCCGGGCGATTGCGGTGGAGCCGGAGGTGTTGTTGATGGACGAGCCGTGCAGCGCGCTCGACCCGGTGGCGACGGCGAAGATTGAGGAGTTGATCCAGGACCTGAAGAAGGAGTACACCATCGTCATCGTCACGCATAACATGCAGCAGGCAGCACGGGTGAGCGATTACACGGCCTTTTTCTATTTGGGGCGGCTGGTGGAGGCGGACACCACCAACCGCATCTTCACCAACCCGGCCAACAAACAGACGGAAGATTACATCACAGGGAGATTCGGCTGATGGAACTGCACTTTGACCAGGAACTGACACAACTGAAGGACGAACTGCTGCGCATGTCGGCCATCGCCGAACAGGCCGTGGCGGAGTCCTTGAAGGCCCTGATCCAGCGCGATGCGGCACTGGCCCGCAAGGTGAATACTGACGACAACCTGCTGGACCATTTGCAGATGGAGATCGACGAACGCAGCGTCCAGTTGATCGCCTTGCGCCAGCCGAAGGCCCGCGACCTGCGGTTCATCATCGTGACCATGAAAATCGCGGCGGAGCTGGAACGGGTCGGCGACCAGGCCGTCAACATCGCCCATCGCGCCGAAGAGTTGAGCACCTTGCCTTCGCTCAAGCCGCTGGTGGACATTCCGCGGATGGCCGAGCTGGCGCGCGGCATGGTCCGCGAGGTGCTGGACGCGTTTGTCTATGGGAAGGTTGATCTCGCCCGCGCGTTGATCGAGCGCGACACTGCCGTTGATTCGCTCAACCGGCAAGTGCAACGGGAATTGACCAGCTTCATGATCGAGGACCCGCAGACCATCACCCGCGCCCTGGCGTTGATCAGCATCGCGCGCAACCTGGAGCGGGTCGCCGACCATGCCACGAACATCGCCGAAGAAGTCGTTTACCTCTACGAAGCACGCGACATTCGGCATCAGCATCAGTAGAATGCGTCCCGCCATGAACGCCACCATCTTGATCGTGGAAGACGAACCAGATGTTCTCGACTTGATCGTGTTCCACCTGAAGAAAGCCGGTTACACCACCGCGACGGCTCGCGATGGCCAGGCTGGCCTGACCAAGGCGCGCGACCTGAAGCCGGCTGCCCTGGTGCTGGACTGGATGTTGCCGGGCATCGAGGGCATCGAAGTCTGCAAACGTCTGAAGGCGGAGGCAAAGACGGCCCACATCCCGGTGTTGATGCTGACAGCCAAGGCGGAGGAAGTGGACCGGATTCTGGGCCTGGAGCTGGGCGCCGATGATTACGTGACCAAGCCATTCAGCCCGCGCGAACTGGTCTTGCGGGTGAAGAAACTCATCGAACGCGGCCAGAAGCAACCAGCCGAGGTTTTGGCCCGCGGCGACTTGGTCGTGGACCTGGCCAAGCACGCCGTCACCCTCAAGCAGCGGCCGGTCGAGTTGACCGCCACCGAGTTCAAGCTGCTGGTCACGCTGATGGAACGCCGCGGCCGGGTGCAGACACGCGATACGTTGCTGCACGATGTCTGGGGCTATGAAGGCGATCTGGATACACGGACCGTGGACACCCACGTGCGGCGGTTGCGCGACAAGTTGGGCAAAGCCGCCGACGCCGTCGAGACGGTGCGCGGCGTCGGCTACCGCTTTGCCGACCTGGCCTGACGACCGCGCCGATTCGGATGTCGCTTTTCTTGAGTTAAATTCCTTGTGCGCATGGTCAGATTTGGGGTATGGCACTGCCCCAATCAACCACCGTGAACACACCTCAACCGCTACATCTGGAAGCCAGTCTGCAACAGGACTTGGACGCCATCCGCGCCAAGCTCACGACCATGGCCAACCTGGGCGAACAAGCCTTGCGGAGCGCCTTGCAGGCGGTCCTCACGCTCGACCGCCAATTGGCTTACACCGTGATCCTGCGCGACCGCCATGTCGACGAACTGGAAACCGAACTGGACCGCCTCTGTCTGGAGTTTCTGGTCCGTCACCAACCGGCCGCGGGGATTTTGCGGTTCGTGTACTCGACCAGCAAGATCATCAAGGAGTTGGAACGCATCGGCGACTATGCCGAAAGCGTGGCGCGGCAAGCGTTACAGATTGAGTCCCTGCCGGCAGGTTTTCCCCACGGCAAGTTCGTGGCCATGGCTGACCTCGTCGTCCCGATGGTCGGCAATGCCGTGCGTTCGTTCATCGACAAAGACGTGGCCCTCGCCAAGGCGACCATGGACGGCGAGGACCGCGCCGACGCCATGCGCAACCAGATCAATCAGGAGTTGACGCGCCTGCTGCCACCGGAGTCGCCGGCCGCGGCCGAGCTTTCCCCGTTGCTGACCGTGGCGCGGCGCTTCGAGCGCGCGGCGGACCAAGCCTATAACATCTGCGAAGAAGCCCTTTACCACGCCACCGGCGAGTACCAGAAACATCGGCCGCGCGAGTCGTTCCACATCGTGTTCGTCGGCGCCACCAACGGTTGTCTGGGTCCGATGGCCGAGACGATTGCCAACTCCTTGGGCGAGAAGCGTTTCACCTTCACCAGCGCCGGCTTGGCCGCCGGCAAGCTCAACGCGCAAATGGTGGAATTCATGCGGTCGCGCGGTTTCGACCTTTCGCAACACAAGCCGGGCTCGGTCGATGAGATTGCTGACCTGGACCAGGCGCAGGTGATCATTGGCCTGTGCCGTGACGCCCGCAAGATCTTCCCGGCGGCACCGACCAAGACCGTGGGCTTGGAGTGGCAGGTGGTTGATCCGTCCCGGGTCACGGGCGACGCGGAGACGGTGCGGGCGACATATGCGACGGCGTTTGATTTCCTGCAAAACCACATTCGCCATCTGGTGAAGGCGATTCTCGGCGAGAACAACGAGGCCGCGTAATGCCGGGAGCGTCAATGTGGGCGGGCAAAGCGCTGGCCATGGCGGCGCTGCTCTGTTGCGCGCTGGGATGTGGCGGCGACTCTTCCCAGATGGCGCACAAGAAAAAGACGATCCAGAATGCCGGCTCGGACACGTTGGTCAACGTCGCCCAGGCTTGGGCCGAGGACTACGCACTGGTCGAGCCCGAGGTCTCGGTCGAAGTCTCCGGTGGTGGCTCGGGAACCGGGCTTGCCGCGTTGACGGCCGGTACGGTTGACATTGCCAACTCCAGCCGTCACGCCACCCAGGCCGAGATCGAACGCGCCCGGCAGAACACCGGCAAGGAGCCGGTGGAATTCACCGTCGGCTACGACGCGCTGGCCATCTTCGTGCATCCCAGCAACCCGATGGAGGAAATCACCATTGCGCAGATTGCCGAGATCTATGCCGAGCACGGCAAGGCCACGCATTGGGCGCAACTCGGGGTGAGGTTACCGGGCAAACGCGGCGACAAAATCATCCGCGTCAGCCGTCAGTCGAACTCCGGTACCTATCATTTCTTCCGCGAGGCGATTCTGGGCAAGACCGCGGATTTTCGACTGGGTTCGCTCGACCTGCATGGGTCCAAGGACGTCGTGGAACTGATTGCGCGCACACCCAACGCCATCGGTTACAGCGGCATGGGTTACGCCACCCACGAGGTCAAGATGCTGCGCGTGGCCACCAAGCCCGGTGAGAAGGCCATTATTCCCTGCGTGGAGAGCACGATGAACGGCTCCTACCCGATTGCGCGACCGTTGTTGATGTACACCCTTGGCGAACCGGCCGCTCATGTGCGGGCTTACCTGCAATGGATTTACTCCGCGACCGGCCAAGCCATCCTCGCCAAATCCGGTTACGTGCCCGCCCCGAAGGAACAGCACCCGCAATGGAACGCGGACGCAAAGGAGACGCCATGACAGAACGCGGCCGCGGCGAAATCATCACCGAATGGCTGATCGAGTCGGTCATCCGGCTGTGCGGGATCAGCGCCATCGTTTTCGTGTTCGGCATTTTCTTCTTCGTGTTCCGCGAGGGCGGGAGCGTCCTGTTTCAGGACTTCAAGTTTGGCGAGTTCTTCTTCAGCACATCGTGGTATCCCAGCTCCCCGAGCAACGTGCGTTATGGCGTGCTGGCGTTGATTGTCGGCACCTTCAGCGTCACCGCGCTCGCGATGGTGATTGCCGTGCCGTTTGGCATCGGGGCGGCGATTTTCGTGTCGGAGTTCTGCGGGCACAAACTGCGTGAAACGCTGAAGATCGTGATCGAAATCCTCGCCGCCATTCCCTCGGTGGTCTGGGGATTCATCGGCTTGACGGTGCTCAACCCGCTCATCATCCGGCTGTTCGATGCCCCGATCGGGCTGAACGTGCTCAATGGCGGCATCATCCTCGCCCTGATGAGCGTCCCGATCATTGTGTCGATTGGCGAAGACGCCCTGAAGGCGGTGCCGGATTCCTATCGCGAGGCGGGACTCGCCTTGGGAGCGACGCGTTGGCAATTGGTTTACCGGGTGTTGCTGCCCGCCGCCAAGAACGGCCTGCTCGCGGCGGCATTGCTGGGCGTGGCGCGCGCCGTCGGTGAAACCATGGCGGTGCTGATGGCGACCGGCCACGCCATCAACATCCCCGGCAGCCTGCTCGACCCGGTCCGCACGTTGACGGCGACGATTGCGGCGGAACTGGGTGAGGCGCCGGTCCACTCGGCGCATTACCGGGTGCTTTTCGTGATCGGGATTCTGCTGTTCCTGATCACCACCGCGGTCAACTTGACCGCCGACCTGGTGATTCGGGGGATTCGACGGAAATGACTGCGCCGACCCCCAACATCCCGGCGGCGTCCTCATCGGAACGCGACGACACCGGCATGGTCACCCCACCGGCCGCCCATGCGCCCGCGGTGTCGTCCAACAGCAACGGCGCCAACCTCTTTGCCGCCACCGCGCTGGTGCGCCGTAAACAGCGTTTCGAGGCCGTCGCCAAGTACGTGTTCATGTCGATGTCGATGCTGATGATCATCCCGCTGGTCTTGATCATCGGTTATCTGGTCGTGCAAGCCTGGCCGATTTTGTCCTGGGAATTTCTCACGACCAACCCGATCCGCGGCATGCGCGCGGGCGGCATCTGGTCGGCGTTGCTGGGGACCTTCTATCTTGTCGGATTCTCACTTTTGGTGGCCGCGCCGATTGGCATTCTCGCCGCGGTTTACCTCAACGAATATGCGCGCAACAACTGGTTTACGCGGGTCGTCAATCTCGCGGTCATCAACCTCGCGGCCGTCCCGAGCATCGTGCATGCGTTGTTCGGCCTCGGCGCGTTCGTGCTCTTCTTCGGGTTTGGCAAATCGATTCTGGCCGCCTCGCTGACGCTGGCCATCATGACCATGCCGGTGATCATCGCCAGCACCAAGGAAGCGTTGGCGGCGGTGCCGCATTCCTTCCGCGAAGCGTGCTGGAACGTGGGTGCCACGCGGTGGCAGACCATCCGCCATGTCGTGCTGCCCAACTCCATCAGCGGCATTCTGACGGGCGTGATCCTGCAGGTCTCGCGCGCGGCGGGCGAGACCGCGCCGATCATGTTTACCGGCGCGGTGTTCTTCAAGGCCATCGAGGAGGGCGATTTGTTTGCCTACGGCCTGCTCGACCAGTGCATGGCGTTGTCGATGCATCTGTTCACCATCTCGACGCAGGTGCCCGACGTCCCCCACGCCCTGCCGTTCGGCACCGCGGTGGTGCTGTTGGGCACGGTGTTGTTCGTGAACACACTGGCCATCATCCTCCGCGTCTGGCTGCGCTCGCGCAAGAAATGGTAACCATGGTCGCCGCCCCCCACATCGAAATCGAAAACCTGCGCGTCGCCTACGGCGCCAAGGAAGCGCTGCGCGGCGTCTCCTTCACCGTGTACCGCAACGAGATCCTCGGCATCATCGGCCCCGCGCAATCGGGCAAGACGACTCTCCTGCGCTGCATCAACCGCACCATCGAGAGCGAACCCAGCGTGCGCCACAGCGGTTCCATTCGCGTGGACAACGAGGACGTGCATCAGATCGGCAACGTGTACGCGTTGCGGCGCCGCATCGGCATGGTGGCGCCCTTGCCGGTCGGGTTGCCCCTGAGCATTTTTGACAACGTCGCCTTCGCCCCCCGCATGGCCGGCATCCGCGACCGCAGCGACCTCGAACAACGCGTCGAACGCTGTCTCCGTCAAGCTGCCCTTTGGGACGAGGTCAAAGACCGCCTGCACACGCTGGGCACCAAGCTTTCCGGCGGCCAACAACAACGTCTCACCATCGCCCGCGCGTTGTCGCACGACCCTGAGATCCTGTGCCTCGATGAGTTTTCCATCGCCATCGACCCGGTCACCACGATGCGCATCGAGGATGTCCTGAAAGAGTTGCGGGCGCGGATGACGATCCTGCTGGTCACCAATCTCGTGCAACAAGCGCGCCGATTGGCCGACCGCACGGCCTTCCTGTTCAACGGCGAACTGGTCGAGATCGACGTCACCGCCGCGCTGTTCTCGGAGACACCGCGTGACCGGCGCACCTTCGATTACACCCACGGGGTGTTCGGATGAACCAGCCTTCCCCGACCGGCCATAGCATCACGACCCGTGACCTGAACCTCTGGTACGGTAAGTTCCAGGCGCTCAAGAACGTCACCATCAACATCCCGCAGGGCAAGATCACCGGCCTGATCGGGCCTTCCGGCTGTGGCAAAACCACCTTGCTGCGCTGCTTCAACCGCATCAACGAACGCTTTGACTACGTCCGCACCAGCGGCGAGATCAGCGTTCTCGGCCACAACATCCTCGACCCGACCGTCTCACTGATCGAGCTCCGCCAGCATGTCGGCATGGTGTTCCAGCGCCCCAATCCCTTGCCCATCTCGATCTACGAAAACGTCGTCTTCGGCCTCCGCATTCATAGCGAGCGCAGCGCCCTGAAGAAGTCAACGCTCGACGAGGCGGTCGAGAAGGCGTTGCGCGAGGTGCTGTTGTGGGACGACCTCAAGGACCGTCTGCATCACCGCGCCACCGCGCTCCAGTTGGAGCAACAACAGAAGCTCTGCATCGCCCGTCTGCTGCCGCTCAAACCGCAGATCATTTTGATGGACGAACCATGCAGCGCGCTCGACACCGCCGCCACCCTTGGTGTCGAAGAACTGATGCGCGAACTGGCCGGTCACTACACGATCATCATCGTGACCCACAACATGGCCCAGGCGCGGCGCGTCAGCGACGAGTGCTTCTTCATGCTGCTGGGCGAAGTCATCGAACACGCCCGCACTGCCGACCTGTTTCTCACGCCCAAGGACACCCGCACGGCCGACTACATTGAAGGCCGGTACGGTTAAGCCGGCGTTTTGTGACCCAATTGTCACCATTCCGTAGCTGACAGCCATCCGCCGTTTCGCTACTCTGCCGTCGATGATCCATCGACCTTCACTGCCGTGGCGCTGGTTCCTCGGGTTGGCCGCTTTGCTGGCGGCTTTGCTGCTGGTCGTCAACCTCGCCCTGCGACTGACTCTGCCCGCGTATCTGCGGGACACCATCCGCCATGACCTGACCCGGAGCGCCTGGTTGGCCCAAGGCAACTTCGTCGGGCTGTTGGCTGCTTCCCCCACCGAGATCAACCAGCGCGCCCATCAACTCGCCGGGACGACCGGCCTGCGCATCACCATTCTGAATGCCACCGGCAACGTCATCGGCGAATCCAGCGCACCGGTCAGCGAACTGCCGAACATCGGAAACCATCTGACCCGCCCCGAGGTCCAGCAGGCGATGCGGGATGGAATCGGCTGGGACAAACGCTACAGCGCGACCGTCAAGGAGGAGATGCTCTACGTCGCCGTGGCCGTGCGAACCGGGGATCAGCTCCAAGGTTTTGTCCGCGTCGCCCTGCCGCTGGTCGAGGTGCGCCGGACCGTCGCGCATGTCGAACGCACCATCGCATTTGCCAGCCTGCTCGTCGGCCTGGCGATGTTGCCGGTCGTCTTTGTGCTGTCCCGCAGGGTCAGCGAACCGATTGCCGAGATGCGCCAGATGGCCACGCGCGTCGCCGCCGGTGACTTCAGCCGCCGCTTGCCAAGCTTGGGCCATGGCGAACTCAATGACCTGGGCCGCGCCCTCAATGCCATGGCGACTCAATTGGACGGTCGGTTGCGCGAACTCGACAAGGAAAAGGCCGATCTCGCCGCCATCCTGGCCGGCATGGCCGAAGGTGTGTTGGTCGCCGATGCCGCCGGCAAGATCCGCCTGCTGAACCGGACTTTGCGCCAGTTGTTCGAATTGACCGATGACGCCCTCGGCAAGAGCGTTCTCGCCGTTTTCCGCAAAGTCGAACTGGACCAACTGCTCAAGGAACCCGGCAGCCGTGAAGTGGTCTTCCTGACGCCTGTCGAACGGGTCTTCACCGTCAATGCCGCGCCGCTGAGCGGGCAGGCCGGTACCGTCATCGTGTTCCACGACATCACGCGCCTGAAGCAGCTCGAAAGTCTGCGCAAGGATTTCGTCGCCAACGTCAGCCACGAACTGCGCACCCCGCTTTCCATCATCAAGGGCTACATCGAAACACTGCTGGAAGAGCAACCGACCGACCCAGCCACCGCGCGGCAGTTCCTCGGCGTGGCCCAGAAACATACCCGCCAACTCGAAGCGCTGGTCGAGGACCTGCTCAGCATCTCGGCCCTCGAATCCCAGCAGGCCCGCCTCAGTTTTGGGTCAGTCGATTTGCGCGAACTCGCCAGCATGGTCGCAGAGGAACTGGCCGGCCAGGCGCGCGACAAACAGATGACCGTTGGCATGGCGTTGCCCGCCGACTTGCCGGCCGTGCGGGCCGACCGCCAACGCCTCAGCCAGGTCCTCACCAATCTGCTCCAGAACGCCATCAAGTACACGCAGCCCGCCGGCCAGATCAACATGACCGGCCGCGTCGTGGGCAACGAGGTGGAGTTCTGCGTCGCCGACAACGGTCCCGGCATTGCGGCGGAACATCTGCTCCGCGTCTTCGAGCGATTCTACCGGGTGGACAAGGCCCGCAGCCGGGAACTGGGCGGCACGGGCCTCGGGCTCTCGATTGTCAAACACATCGTCCAAGCCCACGGCGGTCGGGTCTGGGCCGAGAGTGTGGTCGGCCAGGGAAGCAAGTTCTACTTCGCCCTGCCCAAGACCTGACACGCGAATGCGGATTCACTTCGGCAGGAAATCAGCCGGTGATGGTCATCCACGGACCTGGCTGGGGCGACTGGGCCAGACGTTTTTCTTTGCGCTGTTTGCCGGGATGGGTTTGTTGTTTGTCGGCGTGGGGCTGTTCAGCGTCGGCCAAGCCTGGCAGGCGCGTTCCTGGCCGGCAATTCCCTGCCAGATCATCGCCAGCGCGGCCACGCAGACTGACGACCAGTATAAATTCGAGGTACGCTACCGTTACACCTTTGAGGGCCGCGACCATGAATCCACCAAGCACGAGAAGAGCCCCACGGAAGACTCGGACTACGCCGCGATGCAGCGACTGGTGTTGCGCTATCCCGCCGGCAGCGACGCGACCTGCTATGTGAATCCCCGCGACCCGGCCGAGGCAGTGCTGAAGCGGCCGGGTTTCGGTTTTGTTTTCATGATCCCGTTCGCCTCGATTTTCGTGGCGATCGGCGTCTTCGGAATCCGCTCCACCTGGCGCCAGGAGCAGGCGGCGCCGGTGAAGAGGATGCCGGGCAAGTTTGCCAACTTCGTCTTTCCCTGCCTGTTCTTCACCATCTTCCTCATTGTCGGTTTGCTGGTGACATACTTCTGGTCCTTCAAAATGGTTCGCCTGGTACAGGAGGCTCAACACTGGGAGGAAACGCCCTGCGTCGTGATCTCCAGCCGGGTCCAAAGCCACGACGGCGACGAAGGCACGACCTACAGCGTGGACATCTTGTACGAATACAGGGTGAACGGCCGGGCCTACCGGTCGAATCGATTCAATTTCATCGGCGGTTCTTCCAGTGGTTACGAGGGCAAAGCCGAGGTGGTGAAGAAACATCCGCCCGGGCACCGGACCGTTTGCTACGTCAATCCGGCGGACCCGACGGCGGCAACGCTGGACCGGCGAATGCGGCCGGGCATGTTGCTTGGCTTG